>CAZYNU010000022.1:2998-11594 GCA_964648045.1 uncultured Candidatus Peribacteria bacterium | reverse complement strand
GAAGACCATCGGCTGCACCTGCTTGTAGCCGGGCAGCGGCTGAGCGGTCGTGGCGGTGGCGATGGTGTCACCGACACGAACCAGCTTCACATCCTTGTCGCCCGAGACCACGTACCCGATGGAACCGGCGCTCAGTACCTCATCGGGGATGTATTTAGGCGAGAAGTGACCGACGTCTTGAATCTCGAACTGGCCCTTCGTACCAAGAAGGTGCACTTTCTGCCCCTTTCGGAACTGACCTTCAATCACGCGAACGTAGCCGACGGCGCCACGGTAGTTGTCCATGACGGCGTCGAAAATAAGGGCGCGGGCCACGGGCACGGTCGGATCGGCCTTGGCCGGCGGCACACGGGAGATGATCGTCTGCAGCAACTCAGGAACGCCAGTACCCTCCTTGGCCGAGATTTTCAGGATCTCCTCCTTCTTGCAGCCGATCAAGTTCACCACCTCCTCACTGACGCGCTCCGGGTCGGCGGCAGGCAGGTCGATCTTGTTGAGCACGGGAATAATGACGAGGTCATGCTCCATCGCCATCGTCAGCACGGCGAGTGTCTGAGCTTGAATGCCCTGAGAGGCATCCACGAGCAGAATGGCACCCTCGCAAGCAGCCAGCGAACGACTTACCTCGTAGCGGAAATCGGTATGGCCGGGGGTATCAATGAGGTTTAACTCGATCCCCTGGTACGTCATACGCACGGGCGTCAGCTTGATGGTGATGCCGCGCTCACGCTCTAAATCCATCATGTCGAGCGTCTGCGACTTCATTTCACGCTTCTGCAGCGTGCCGGTCACTTCAATAAGCCGATCCGAGAGGGTCGACTTACCATGATCGATGTGCGCGATGATGCAGAAATTACGGATATCCAAAGCTGCGCCATCCTAACGGGAAAAGCCGGTTTGTTACAGCCCTTTCGGCAGGCTCCGCTTGTTTTCTACACGATGCAGGGCCTGGCCGAGAGCCGCCTCGCCGTACTCGGCCTGGCTGCGCCATTCCTGCACGAGCGCCTGGGCATTCCCAGCCTGCTGCAATGCCGTTTCCAGTGCCGCCAACTTATCGCCAGGAGCCATTGGGCAGATTTGGACATCTCTACCGCGGGCGAGGGCGGCCAAAGCACCATGGAACCGCTGACAGAGAATGGCCCCAGCCGCTTCAATCTCCCCTAAGAGCGTCCGCTGGTCGATGACAGGCACAACCACGACTAGAGCGTCTGTCATCGACCGCAGACGGGCAATCGTCTCCCGCTCAGTCGGGTCATCGGGCTGAAGGGAAAGGATTCGCACTGCCTCATATTGGTGGTTCGATAGCATGGATTTGTACAGCTCATCGAACATTGCATTCGAGTTATGTCGTGGAATAACAGTGAACACATTTTTTACATTCACTAAAACTTTCTCCCTACAGAAAGAGAGAAACACTGGATCAAAAGTTTGAACAATATGTGTACTCAACTTCCATGAAGCCATTCGAGCCACCGAAATGTCATCTCGAACCGACACGAAAGCCGCTCGACCAAAAACGGCCCGCGCGATCCACTCCCCCACCCTGGTATCAAAAGGTCCGACCCCTTGAGCAGCCAGCAACACCGGCACCCCCAAGCTGCGGGCAACGAGTGCATGAGCCCCCCAGAGAAGGCAGGCTAGGAGAGATTCCGTATCGGTAAAGAGTGTGCCGCCGCCAAATACCACTGCATCGGCACGGGCAATAGCCGCAATCGTTTGCCACCAAGGACGAAAGAAGCTCCGTAGACCCAGAGGCAGGCGTGGCACCTCGCGAATGCCGCGAGCTGGCGAAAGCACCGGACGGGCACTGACGACAGTCCAGTCTACATCGGGAAACGAAGTGAGGAATGCCTCGCGAAGGGCTTCATCACCGAAATTCGCCACGCCGTAGTTGCCGATCAGTACGCAACGCACGACGCTATCGTAGCGCAGGAGAGACCTTACGCGGAGGGCTGTTCAGCAGACTTCGCCTCCTCGGCGGCCGGGGTCTCCGGAGCCACCTCGGGGGCGGGAGTCTCAGCTGGCTTTGCCTGCTCGGCAACCGGCGCCACGGCGAATTCGTCGGCATTCGTGAAACGCTCGATCATGCGGGCGGACTTACCCTGTCGACCGCGGAGGAAGAAGAGCTTGGCGCGGCGGACTTTGGCCACCTTCTTCACCTCGATCTTCTCGATCATCGGGGAATGCAAGAGGAACATCTTCTCCACGCCGATACCAGACACCACGCGGCGAACGGTAAAGGAGCGATCGGTCACCGTGTGGCCGTTATGCACGGCGATCACCACACCCTCGAAGACCTGCACGCGCTCCTTATCACCCTCGCGGATGCGCTCGTGAACGCGAACGGTGTAACCCGGCGCGACGTCTGGGACGGCGCGGACGTAGGTCTTGGCTTGGTCGTGGAGGATGGCGGAAGGCATGAGGAACGGAGAAATTCGTGCCGGAAGCCTACCGATCATCACCGCCACTGTCAAAGCGACCTCGGTCAATTTTTCCGGCACAATCCCCTCTTTCTCTCAGGAAGGCATGGCCTCTTCGATCTGACGCTGCAACTCGTTCAGTACCAAGACATTGCGCGTATCGCTGAGGATATCCAGAACGAAGCGATCTTTCAGGCTGAGCCGATAGAGGAAATCGGCCTCCGAAAAGATCGAATACTTCACCGACTTTAATCCCTGGTCTTGGCTCAAGAGCGCCTCCAGAACTTCACGAGACACATCGCCGACAATGAGAAGGTCAACCTTACTGTCGGAACCAGAGAACGACCCCGCCAACAGAATAAGACGAACGCCCTTCAAACTCTTCAAGCTAGAAACAATCGGACTCTCGCCTTGTACGGCCTTTACGAAGAGACTCCGAAGATCGGGGTAGAGCGGAAAATCCGTATCCACTTTGTAGTACTTCTTACGGTTCTTGTGCCGAGCCTTCACCAACCCCACCTGACGTAGGTTCTCGAGTTCACGGCGAATGGAGTTGATTTGCTCATTTAAGAGACGGGTTAGCTCACGAATGAAATATTCCTGCTCTGGATGCAGCAAAAACACGCTTAAAAGCTTCACACGAGTCTGTGAGCTAAAGAGTGCCTTCAGAACGGGAGATTGCGACATCGTTCACAAAGAGTATTCACGAGTACTCAGAAAGTGCAAGAAAATTGATCACACTAATGAACAGATAATGTGTACAAAAATAAAGGCTTCCATGAGCCATAATTCTATCCATTGTTGTACAGTAGATATTTTATTGTATAAAAATTGTACTCATTATCGTGTAGACTGGTCTGAATAGAGCCATTTTAGGGGTACGCAGATGGGGGAAAACCTGCTATACTGATGGGAATGCCAACACACAACGCCACGAATCGGCTAAAGCACGTGCCCTTGCTGGCGATGGCCGTGGTGTGTGCCTGGACACTCAGTGCACCTGCCGTTCATGCGCAAGCCACGAATTCGCTTGGAACGACGCAAGATGCCATCACGATGATTATGGCGCTGGCCATCCAGCTCATGCAGGTGCTGACGTGGGTACTCTTTAGCTTCCTCACTTTCCTGCTTGATCCACGCTTTTTTCTGAGCATTGGCAATAACGGTGCCGGCGAGGGTGTGAGCTCGCTGCTCGACATGCTCAATGATATTTGGCAGCTGTCGCGCGATCTGATGAACGTCATCTTCGCAGCCGCGCTGGTGTTTACCGCGGTGTACACGGTGATCACGGCGAAGAAGGATTTTGTCGCCCAACATGCACGAAAATTCGTGATGGCGGTGGTCCTGGTGAACTTCTCATGGTTCGTCCCCCAGGTGATTCTGGATATTAGCAGCGTGGCTACGGCCACCATTTACGGCATCCCCTCGCTGCTGCCCGCCGGAGATGAGTGTCGTCTGCCGAATGGCGACCCCTGCTTCATCGTGACCAACGCGAAGTTTTTGAACGATGATCGCACCATCGCCACGTTGCGCGGATCGGGTTGGGAATGCCCCCTTAACGGCTTCGTATGCTTTAAAAAGGAGCCCTTCAATGAGGAAAATGTGAGCACGCAATCGGCCATTCTCAGCGGCCTCGTGGTGAACCATGGCCGCCTGCCATTGCTCGCCCGAGTGTCGCGTCCCATCACCGCCACCGGCGACCGGGCTGCCCGCGAATTGCTCGCCTTCTTCATTCGCGAGGCCATCATCCTGATTATCACCATCGCCCTGTTCTTCCCGCTGCTGGCCATGGTGGTGGCCTTCTGCGTCCGCATCCCCATTTTGTGGATCACGATGGCCTTTATGCCGTTCGCGCTCCTCGATTGGGTGGTGCCCAATGAGCAGTTCCACCAGGGCATTCCCGCCAAGCTCCGCGACCAGTTCATCAAGGCGGCATTTCTGCCCGCCTTCGTGGCCGTGCCGCTGACGGTTGGCTTCATCCTCATTAATGCCGGTTCCAAGCTGGACGGCGGCAACCTGGCCGAGATCCCCTTCCCGATTATGGATCAGCTGGATGACTACTGGCAGATTCTCTGGCTCTTCCTCAGCCTGGCCGTGCTCTACACCGGCGTGTTCTCGGTCTTGAAGAAGCAAGACGGCATTCTGGCCACGGGCGCCGGCGCCATCGAGGGCTTTGGCAAGAACCTGGGCAAGCTGGCGTTGAGCGTGCCGCTGTCGCGCGAGGTTATCCCGTTGGCCGGTGGAGGCTCGCCGCTACAGGCGGCAAACATGCTGCGCCCCGGCGCGCTTCTGCAGGATCTGCGCAGTACGGGCAGCCTCAGCGAAGCGTTGGCTCGCGCCGCGCAGCGCTCGGCCGGCGGCGCCCCGGCCACGCTGGACCGCCAGCTCGACGCGGCCGACGGCGTCCTGCGCCGCAACCGCACAGATCTCGATCAGCTAAACACCAGAATTCGCGCCCTGGAGAGCTCCGCCGACGGTGCCGCCTTCAATACCGGTACGCAGAGCGTGATTGCCGAATTGCGCCGCCTGAACGTAAACGTGAGCGACAACGCCAGCGTGGCTCGCGCGCTCCGCGGCCTCAGTCGCCGCAATGGCGATATCGTCGCACCAAACGCCCTCCTCAACCGCCTGGAGCGCGCCCCTGTCACGCCGCCGGCCACGCCACCCGCCACGCCCCCGGCCACTCCGCCGACACCCTAAGCAATGACGCCTTTCGAACAACTTCGGCGCGCACCTGAAGGTTCCACGAGCGAGCGCCTGCGTGCCCTGGCAGGCCAAGTGCCCGATGCCGCCAATGCCAACGCCCTGGCCGCCATTGAGAACCCACGCATTCTCGAAAGCCATCTTGGCCAGCGCATGCGCGGCATTGCCGGGCGCATCCTGCAGCAAGCCCAGGGCAACCGCACCCTTGAGCAAGATCAAGGCATCGTCGCCTTGCGCCAAGCCCTCAACGCCGATCGCCGCGCCGATATTGCCGGCATGCAGCGCGACAAGGTCGACGAAGTGATTGAAGGCCTAAGCCTGCGCTCACTCGGACCCACGGTCACGCTTGATCGCATGCTGCGTGACGAGCCCGACACCAGCACCGAACGATACATCGAAGCCAGGGCGCACACAGGCCGTGACGGTGAAACCGATCTGGTGGCCTGGAGCACCAACCCGGCGCGCATCAACGCCGACCGCACGCTACTCATCGGCTGGCGTGACCGGAACATACAGGCACTACCAACAGCTGCCCTCAGCGGCCTTAATACCCTCATCGAGCGCCTCAATGCCCTGGAACAGGCCGACCCTACGCGTCTGCAGGCCGACTTGGTGACGCGTCAAATCAACGAGAGCATGACCTCGAAGGGCATGAACTACATGGGACGCATGACACTCATCGTCGGCGCCACGGGCCTGGTAGTCATGAACGGCGCGATGATGCTGGCAAACGGCACGTTCTCGCCCGCCATTGCCCTCTACGCCGCTGTCGCCCTAGCCGCCGCCTATCCGAATATGTTCTTCGGCAAGCGCGAGCAACAGGCACTCGAATCGGCCGGTGCCGCCTTTCAAACACCGGCATTTACGTTCTTTCAGAGCCGACTCTCACCAACCGCCATGGGCGTCTTTGTGGAGAACGTCATGAGTGACGACGGTCGTCTGGCCATCACTGAGGTGATCCGCCGCAACGAAGCAACACCTCCCACTACCACCGAAGCCACCCGCCTGGCCGAAACACTCCTGCCCGTCACCGACCAACGCGTGCCACTGGAAGCTCGTCAAATCCTGGCTGCCGCCATCCGCGAGCAACCCCAAACGTTGCTCAACCTGGCCGAGTCGCTACGCGTCCCGGCAGGCAACGACGACGGCCGACAATTAGTCATCGACGGTGCTCGGCTGGGCGCCCCGCGCCAGTCGCTCATCCAGAACGGCGCCCGCGAGATCCGCGACACCCCCGGTGCCGCAACCACACTCAGGACGCCGCCGCCTTCCGCTTCATCTCCCGCGTAAAGACCTCCAGGATATCCCCCTCTTGGATGGGAGTGGGACACTCCGTGCGCATGCCGCACTCGGTGCCTTCCTTGGCTTCTTTAATGTCTTGATCCACCTTGCGAAGCGAGGTGATGCGACCAGTAGCCACGGTCTCGCCGCCGCGCTGAAGGCGGAAAGGTAGGCGCTTGATGACACCATCGGTGACGCGACCGCCGATGACCTGCTCGGAACGCTTCGTCATGAAGACGCCGCGCACTTCGAGATGGCCGAGAACGGCCTCGGTTTCCTCGGGCTCCAAGAGACCGCCGAGCATCTGTTCAATTTCCTCGAGCAGCGAATAGATCACGTCGTACTGACGAATTTTCACATCTTCACGCTCGGCCGTGCGAGCGACGGCGGGCGGCACGGCAACATGAAAGGCAATCACCACGCCGCCGCTGGCCGATGCCATCATCACGTCGTTCTCGGAAACAGCGCCAACCGCACCGTGGATGACTTTCACCGTCACGCCCTCGTTGGAGATGCCCTCCAATGCACCACGAATGGCCTCAAGCGAACCCTGGGTATCTACTTTCAGGACGGCCTTGAGCTGCGTGGCGCGCCCCTCGGACAGACGGGCAACGAGATCGACGAAGCTTTGCTTCTTATCCTTACCGGCCTCTGCTAAGTACTGGTCGACGAGATCGCGCGCGTCGCGCTCGGACGGAACCACCTGCAAGATATCACCCACTTGGGCGACGGTATCGAAGCCTGAAACGCGCACCGCACCGGAAGGCGGCGCTTCTTCCACGCGCTCACCTCGAGACGATGTCATGGCACGCACGCGGCCAGACGTGCCGCCGCAGACGAAGATATCACCAACGCGCAACGTACCGGTGTTCACAATGACGGTGGCTAGTGCGCCGAGCGACGAATCGAGGTGGCTTTCAATCACCGTCGCCACTGCGCGTCGGTCGGGCTTGGCCTTCAATTCCTCCATTTCGGATACCAATAAGATTTGCTCCAGTAATTGCGGAATCCCCTGCTTCGTCACGGCCGAACAAGCCACCAGCGGGATGGTACCGCCCCACTCCTCCACCAGAATCTCGTGCTTCGCAAGCTCGCCCTTCACGCGTTCGGGATCAGACGCCTCTTTATCAATCTTCGTGAGCGCCACAATGATCGGCACGCCGGCTTCTTTGGCGTGGCTGATGGCTTCGATGGTCGTATCCTTCACGCCGTCATCGGCCGCCACCACCAAGATGACGACGTCAGTCACCTGCGCGCCGCGGGCGCGCATAGCGGTGAAAGCACCGTGTCCGGGGGTATCGAGAAACGTGATTGGCTTGCCGTCGTGCACCACTTGGTAGGCGCCAATCGCCTGGGTAATACCACCCGCCTCCCCTGCGGCAACCTCAGTCTGACGAATGGCGTCGAGCAGCGACGTCTTACCATGATCGACGTGGCCCATCACCACCACGATGGGCGGGCGCTGAACCAAGCCTTCGGTATCGTCCTTTAAGAGCGCTTCAAGGTTGCGACTGACCAAATCTTCCACCTTGGCGGTGGACTGCTCGCGGGCAACGGTCACGCCGAGTTCGCCCGCCACAATGGCGGCAGTATCGTAATCGATGGTCTGGGTGATGGTGGCCATCACGCCGTTTTTCATAAGCGTGCCGACCACTTGCGGCACCTGAATGCCGGCCTTCTCCGCAAACTCCTTCACAGTCAGCTGCGCGGGGAGCGTAACAATACCCTCCTTGCGCTTAATCTGCTCCTGCACCGTCGGCTGCTGTGTACCACGCTTGGGTACAGACGGACGAGCGCCGCGTTCGGGCGGTCGGCGCGAGCCAAAGCCGCCGCGGACTGGGGCTGGTGCGGAACGAGCGAGAGCAGCCTGGCGGGCCGTGGCAGCAGGTGACACATCGTCGAGTGAGAGTTTCCGGAGCACATGGAGCGCATCCACCTTCGGCTCCACGGGAGCCGCCGCAGCAGCCTCCACCGGTTGTTGGGCAGCGGGAGTGGTCGAAGCCTCATCGTCGGCCTCGAGGCTCATGGGCTGCATGAGCGAATCGAGATCGACGGTCAGGTTGTGCTTGCGAGCGATAAAACGCACCACGCCCACGGCCAGGTTATCGGGAATCTCGCGATCCGTCGGCTTAATGCCAAAATCCACCTGCTCCAGCTCTTTGCGGAGCTGTTGTCCGGTCATGCCGAGAACT
>CAZYNU010000022.1:0-2988 GCA_964648045.1 uncultured Candidatus Peribacteria bacterium | reverse complement strand
AAGAGCCTTCGGCTCAAACGGACGCGCCGTTTTCCTTACGTGCTTGGCTGGCCATCGACCGATCGAGGTGCCTGAGGACGAATTGGCACCGATTGAAGCGCCGGCCGCGGGCTTGGCGCAGGCATCGACACAGTCGGCTTCGGTACAGGTGCCGCCGCAGGGGCGGAGGCAGCAGGCGTGGAAACTGGAACACTCACTGGCTTGGCAAATGACGGCACAGGAACGACGGCACGGGGAATATCGCGCGGTGGCTGAGCGGGAAGTTTGGGAGCAGGTGCGGACTGCTCCTTGATGGCATCCTTCAACTTTTGAATCGACTCCAATACCTGCAGCGCGAAGTTCTGGAAGCCGCCCACGCGGAACCCGGCCGCACGCGCGTGGCCGCCGCCGCCATAGGCCTTGCCGGCCAGGGCCGAAGCATCGACCGCCAGCGACGAGCGCAGGCTGGCTTTGAGTCCGCCCTCCTCCATCTCGGTGAAGAGCACGTACACGTCGGCGTCGGGAATGGTGGAGATGAGCTCGTCGAGAATGCCGTGCGTCTCCTTACTCGTGGCGCCCATTTCAGCCAGATCTTCTTTACTCACAGCAGACCAGACGATGCGCGCTTCACGATCCACCTGGATGCGATTTAAGGCACGACCCCAAATTTTCAACGTCGAGAGCGGCTTGGTCTTGTAAATATGCTGGATAATCTCCTGCTGTCGGGCGCCCTTCTCGAGCAGCTCGGCGGCCACTTCGAGTGACCTAGGCGTCGTGTTGGGGTTCTGGAAACTGCGCGTGTCGGTAATAAGGCCGGTGAGCAGCAGCGTCGCCAGGTCGGCCGAGAGGGCCTGCTTCATGTCCGCATCACTCTGGAACCAACCGTAGAGCACCTCGGTGGCCGAGGCCGCTGTTGGATCAATGAGCTGCACCTGGCCGTAACCGGCATTGGAGATGTGGTGGTCGATGTTCAGCACCGGCACGCCGTTGAAGAGATCGATGTGGTCGGTGTAGAAAGAACCGAGCAGGGCCGTGTCGGCGGTGTCGACCACAACAATAAGGTCGTAACTCCGCTCCCCTTCTGCCAGCGAAATCTGCTGCGAGCGGATGGAACCCTTCTTGGGCACGACGATGATGTTCACGCGCTGGTCCTCGACCGTGTAGCGCAGTTTATCCACCTCCACGCCGTCTTGCAGGTTGATGGTGATGACGAACTCCTGGGTGGCGTCGATGCGCTGCTGGAGCTTCTCGAAGCCCGGCAGGAACTCCAATGCCTCGGGTAGCACGTCGGGGCAGATGACCGTCACGTCCTTGCCCAGGCTCTTGAAGACCTGGTAGCAGGCCAGGGCCGAGCTGAGGCCGTCGGGATCGACGTTGGCATGCGGGACCACGAGGATGCGCTTGTAGCGCTTGAGGATCTCCGTGGCGGCCGAGTACTGGTTCGGGGTGAGACTCATAGGAACAGGAACATATTATTGTAACATCAATTTATAATTTATGCAACTCCTCTAAGGGAGGCGAAGAATGGGCAATACGAAGGAATAAATGGCATCGTTCAAAGTCTGTCATTGAAGCAGAGGCTTCCAATCGGCGCAAGCAGGGCGATCAGGCCTTCTCCTCCTCCGATATTGACTATTTTAATAAATATTGTATTTTCTGGAAAGTTCCGATCGCTCGTGCCATCGGTACGCCCATTGGCACCAGCGGCAGAGAATCAACCAACCCGAAGGAGTTCCGATGATCAAGTTCACCGCCGCCTACGCCGTGATCTACGGCTTCGGCGAATTCAGCAGCGATGGCAGCCCCCGCCGCCTGATTGGCGGGAGTGTCTTGCTCCTCCGCCAGAAGAAGTCGAAGAAGTGGCAACTCCCCGGCGGCGACATCATTATCCCCGACGCCGACGCAGCGACCGTGCTGAAGAAGACCGTCCACGACATGTGCGGACTCGAAGTGAAGCCCGGCTGGCAGCTGGGCGAGACCATGGAGAACGCCGACAGCTTCATCTATGGCCTGCACTGCCTGGTCTGCGGCGGCGGCCTGGTCCAGCAGGACATCGAAGGCGAGATCGACATGGCCCGCTTCTGCACGTTCAGCGAGTTGGCCCAGAAGGCCTTCACGATGACCGAAGGCGGCCACCCGCGGTCCCACGAGCTGAAGCTGGTCGGCCCCCGCACGACCCGCATCGTCCTGGATGCACTGAGCCTGAAGAAGGAACCGATCATCGCCAAACCGCCCTTCGACCGACCAGAGTTCGCCGCCCTGAAGACGCGAAACGAACCCCTCCTGGCCGACGCGCCCACCCTGCTGGGCGACCACTACTTCCAGCTGTCGGAAGGCAAGGACGGCAGTGTCCGCTGCTGGTCGCGTCTGCAATTGGCGATCCAGGCCGCGACGGCCGCCTCCTGATTCCCTGCCCTGCCAATCCCCCGCCCCGCTGCGCTGCAGCGGGGTTTTTCAAAAGGCCCCCTCATCCTGAGGGGGCCGGGGCGGCTGCGGATGCAGCCTCAGGCGGGACGGCGTCGG
The DNA here is from genome assembly GCA_964648045.1 of uncultured Candidatus Peribacteria bacterium. Lineage (GTDB taxonomy): Bacteria > Patescibacteriota > Gracilibacteria > Peribacterales > Peribacteraceae > JAGOUB01. The sequence continues at coordinate 486 of CAZYNU010000022.1, read as the reverse complement.
CGACGCGCGGGGACGGTGACAACCGGTGCGGGAGCAAGTTGGCGCTGGTTCTCCAGCTCCCGCTCGAGCTTGAGCTTCTGCTCCTCGTACCAGGCCTTGGCGCGGGCGACATCCGGTTCGCCGTTGTTGTAATCCAGGCCCCAGTGCAGGGCCAGATACTTCTCGAACTCCGGCTCCTCCGGATCGAGGCCGTACGGACGGAACATGGACAAAGAAGCGGACATGGGATGTGTCTCCGAAACTGACCGGATGTGAGTGAACCGCTCCTAGTAGACGCCTCTCCCGGGTAGTGGGTCAATATCTATGGTCGGGACGAGAGGACTTGAACCTCCGGCCTCATGCACCCCATGCATGCGCTCTAGCCAACTGAGCTACGTCCCGAACGTTTTGCTGGGGCATAATAGTGGGAGGTTTCGCCTTCGGCGAGGCCATTTTGGCGGTGGGGCCAATGAATCCCCTCTTCTGGGTGCTTACCAGGGGAAGCCA
>CAZYNU010000021.1:0-22141 GCA_964648045.1 uncultured Candidatus Peribacteria bacterium | reverse complement strand
TACCAAGGTCTCATCACCGACGCCTGCAGCACCGTCGGCGTGGGTGCCATCGATGCCGAGGCCACCCGCCTCATCGCTTCGGGTGAGAGGGCCCTCAAGGCAGCCATCAAACTGGCACGCTCGGGGCTACGCATCGGCGATCTGTCGGCCGTCATCCAACAATCGGTAGAAGGCGACGGCTTCACCATCATCCGCGCGCTTACCGGACACGGCCTTGGTACCAGCATTCACCAGTTCCCCGACGTACCCAACTTCGGCAAGCCGGGCACGGGGCCCGTCATCCCCGACGGCGCCGTCATTGCCATTGAACCTATCGTCTCCGCCGGCGGTAGCGCCATCCGCGAAGATGCCGACGGCTGGACCATCAGCACCGTCGATGGTTCGCTGAGCACGCACAGCGAGCACACCGTCCTCATCACGTCGAATGGTTGTGAAATTCTTGCTTAATTATTATTTTGAAATATTTTACAATTTTTGCAAGTCTAAATAGGAAGCATCGTGGCAAAAACGGCAAATATGCTTGTCGTTGCGCTCGCGGCTAGATAGGATACCGCGGCTTTTTGGAGCGAAACGTCCATCTTTTCCCCTCCCGCGTGCCTCTGTGGCAAAAGACGTGATTGAGCTTATCGGCATGGTTCTGGAGACGTTTCCTAACGCGTCGTTCCAGGTTAAGATCCTCAGCCCTCAGGCCAAGGACCATGAACTGCTCTGTCACCTCGCTGGACGCATGCGCGTCAATCGGGTGCACATCCTGCCGGGCGACAAAGTCCGCGTGGAAATGACGCCCTACGACCTGCATAAGGGTCGCATCACCTACCGCTTCCGCTCCGACCAGGTCATCAATGCCGACGGCACCGTGTCCGTCGCCCCCTCCTCGCCTTCCTCCTCTCAACCTCCGCGGCGGCGCCGCTGATTCCTTCCATCCCCATGAAAGTCCGATCTTCCGTTGGCCCCATGTGCAAAGATTGCAAGGTGATCCGCCGCCGTCGCGGCAAGGGCACGCAGGGCCGTCATGGTCGTCTGAAGGCGAACAAGCCTACCGTGCAAGTGCGTTGTAAGACCCACCCCAAGCATAATCAGCGCCAGGGCTGATTCTCCTCATTCGCCCCCACTTCCACTCTTATGGTCCGTATCTCTGGAGTCATCCTCCCCGAAAAGCGTCTCCCCTTCGCCCTCCGCGCGATTAAGGGAATTGGCCCGAGCTTGTCGCAGCAGATTGTGCGCGAGTTGGAGCTGGACCCTCTCATGAAGGCTAGCGAATTGAACGAGGAGCAGGAGGCTCGCCTACGCGGCCGCATCGAAAAAGAGACCGTCGAAGGCGAACTCACCCGCCGCGTCGGCGTGGAACTGAAGCGCCTGCAAGACATCGGCTCGTGGCGCGGAAACCGCCACAAGAAAAAGCTCCCGTCCCGCGGTCAGACCAGCCGCCGCAATGCCCGCACCAAGCGCGGCAAGAAGAAGACGGGTCTGTCCGGTCGCACCACGCTGACCAAGACCTGATCCTGCCGCCCTCCTCCGCCACCACCCTCACCCTATGGATACCCCCGAGAAGACGCCCGACACCGCCGCCAAGACCACTCCCGACGCCGCTGCTGCGAGCGCCGCTGCCGTTGCCGCCCTCGATGGCGACACTGCTGCTGCCCCGAAGAAGCGTCGCAAGGTGAAGCGCCTGGTCAAGAAGGCCCGCGCCTGCATCAAGGCCGGCGAAAACAACACGATCGTCACCATTACCGATATGGAGGGCAACGTCCTCGCTTGGAGCAGCTCCGGCTCCTCCGGCTTTGAGGGCACGCGCAAGTCGACCCCATACGCCGCCAAGGTTGCCGCCGAGAACGCCGCCATGAAAGTGACGATCTACGGCGTGGAGACCTTGCAGGTGGAAATGAAAGGCATCGGCCCGGGACGCGAGCAGGCCATTCGCGGCCTCCAGGCTGCTGGTCTGAACCTCGATGCCATCATCGATGTGACGCCCATTGCCCACGGTGGCTGCCGCCGCCCGCGCCGCCGCCGCGTCTGAACCCTACTCAGCCTCTCCCTTTCTTCACTCTCGTCCCCGCCTTATGAAGTACAACGGACCCAAAGCTCGCAAGTGCCGCCGCCTGGGCATGAACCTGTATGGCAGCGACAAATACGATCGCGTCATGCAGAAGAAGCCCTTCGGCCCCGGCAAGAACGCCAAATTCCGCGCTCCGCGCCCGTCGGAATACAGCAAGCAGCTCATGGAGAAGCAGCGCGCCCGCGAGATCTACGGCCTGTCGGAATCGCAGTTTCGCCGCCTGTACACCGAGGCCGCCACGGCCATGGGCCAGACCGGCGACCAGATGAAGCGCCTGCTCGAGCAGCGCTTGGACAATGCTATCTACCGCGCCGGTTTTGCGCTGACGCGCTTGCAAGCCCGCCAGTTCGCAGGCCACGGCCTCTTCCAGGTCGACGGCGTGCGCGTCACGGTCCCGTCGTTCCGCGTGAAGCCGGGCCAGGTAGTCACGCTTCGTCAAAAGAACAGAGACGGCGCGCTGATGACCGGTATCATGGAGCAGCAGGCTAAGCACAGTGCTCCCAAGTGGATCAAGTCGAACCCCGCCGCCCGCAGCTTCGAGGTTGTGGCCGTACCTGGCCCCGAAGATGCAGAACAGGCCGTCGACATGCGCCAGGTGATCGAGTTCTATTCGCGCAACTAAGCCTACCAAACCGAGACCTTCCCCTCCCTCCCACCCCCTTCCTCCTCCGTCCTATGCACATCATTCAGGAAGAAATCGGACTGCCCGTCTTCTCGGCCGCCGCGGGTGCCAAAGGCGATGCTTCGCACAAAGTGTTCTCCATCTCGCCGCTCCCCCCCGGATACGGCATGACGCTGGGAAACTCGCTGCGCCGCGCCCTTCTCTCGAGTCTGCCGGGCGCCGCCGTCACGTCCATCCGCGTGCGCGGCATTCAGCACGAGTACTCGGCCATTAAGGGCGTGAAGGAGTCGGTGATGGATATCATGCTCAACTTGAAGAAGTTGAAGCTGAAGAAGCACAGCAAAGAGATCCAGACCATCAGCCTGTCGGCCAAGGGCCCCGCGGTGGTCACGGCCAAGGATTTGGAACTGCCCAGCGATATCGAACTGATGAACCCCGATCTCGTCCTCATGACGATCGAGAAGGGCGGTGCCATCGAGGCCGAAATGACCGTCGAGAAAGGCGTGGGCTACGAGACTGCTACCGAGCGCAATCGCAAGCAGCACGAGTCGGGCCTGATCCACATCGACTCCATCTTCAGCCCTGTTGAGAAGGTGCACTACGAGATCCAGCCCGCTCGCGTGGGCCAGCGCACCAACCTGGAGAAGCTCGTGATGGAAGTGCAGACCAACGGCTCCCTGACGGCCGAAGAGGCCATGCAGTTCGCGAGCCAGTTGCTTCAGAGCTATTTCGGCTACTTCGGCAGCGACCAGAAGGCCGTAGAGCCCGAATTCATGGCCGACTTCTCGCGCACCGCCGCCCCTGCAGCCGAAGAGGTAACGCCCGGTGGCAGCCCCAGCAAAGAGAGCTACACCCCCATCGAGATTCTCAACCTCTCGCCGCGCACCCTCAACGCCCTCATTAACGCCGGCGTTGGCTCCATTGAGCAGCTCACGAAGTGCACGGAGTCGATCCTCAGCAACTTCCGCGGCTTTGGTGCCAAGGCCCTCGATGAAGTGAAGGCAACCCTGGCCACCCGCGGCCTTGCCCTCGGCAGCGAGAGCACCGAGGAATGAGCTTGCCAATCCGTGTTTTCCCCCGTATCTTCCCGTCCCCATGCAGCACCGTAAGAATCGCCTCCGGCTCAGTGGAAAGCCCCAGCACCGTCGCATGACGGAGCGCAACCTCGTGACGTCGCTGCTGCTGTACGAGAACATCCGCACGACGAAGAAGCGCGCCAAGGTGATCCAGCCGATTGTCGAGCAGATCATCACTCTCTCCAAGACCAAGGAGACTCGCCTCGCTATTCGCTCCATCCAGGCTTTCGTCACCCACGAGAACGCCTGCCGCAAGGTGATGGAAGTGCTCAAGGGCCGCTACAGCAAGCGCGGCTCGGGCTACACCCGCATTGTCCCCGTCGGCGCCCGCAAAGGTGACGGCGCCTCGCTGGTCGACCTGTCGCTCCTCGACGGTGAAGCCGTTCCTGCCGCCACTCCCGCCAAGTGACCATGAAGACCTCTACCATTCCCGTTCCGCAGAACTCCGCCTGGCGCGTCATCGACGCCAAGGGCCAGAACCTCGGCCGCTTGGCCGTGAAGGTGGCTTGCTCGCTGCTTGGCAAGGACAAGCCGACATTCTCGCCTCACCAGGTGTGTGGCGATCATGTCATCGTCTTGAATGCTGGCCAGCTTCTGCTCCCGCCCAAGAAGTCGCTTCGCAAAGTCTACCACCGCCACACCGGACACCCGGGCGGTCTGAAGACCACCTCGCTCGAGGACATGATCGAGAAAGACCCCGAGCAAGTCATCCACCGCGCGGTGAAGGGCATGATGCCCTTGAACCGCATGCGCACCACTCTCCTGAAGCGTCTGCACGTTTTCGCCGAGGGTGAGCATCCGTACGCCGCCCAGAAGCCTACTCCCCTCTCCCTGTAATCATCATGGCCGCACGTTCCTACATTAACGCCACGGGCAAGCGGAAGACCGCCATTGCCAGCATTCGTCTCTTTCAAGACGGTGAAGGGACGTTCACGGTGAACGGTGAGCCAATGAAGCAGTACTTCGTGGGTGTGCAGCCGGAGAATGCGCTGGCCCCCTTGGCCTTGGCCGGCCTGGAAAAGAACGTCGACCTAGAGATTCGCGTCATCGGCGGCGGCAAAATGTCGCAGAGTGACGCCGTACGCCACGGCATTTCCCGTGCCCTCCTGCTGCTCAACCCCGAACTGCGCGCCGAACTGAAGCGCGCCGGCTTCATCCGCCGCGATAGCCGCATCAAGGAGCGCAAGAAGCCCGGTCTGCACCGCGCCCGCCGCGCCCCGCAGTTCAGCAAGCGCTGATCAGCGTCGGAACCAGCCCGGCAAACTGGCTCGCCACGTGGGCGGCACCAGGTTTGTGGCACCTGCCACTGGCCCACGGTTGATGAGATCGGCGCCAATTTTGAAGATGGCAGCCCACTTACTAGCGTTCCAAGCGGCTTTGCCGACCGTACGAGACCAGTTGGCCGCGCGCTTGAACCCAAGCCATTCCATGGGCTTGCTAAGTAGATAAGCCGAACCGCCAATAAGCGCGCCGAAGACCGGCAGACGCAGAGCCGGTGGAATGTAGTCGTTGTAGGCAGTGACGGCGTTTTGGGTCGTGGTGGCCGTCCAACGGGCAACCTGCGTGTCATTCAAGCCTGGAATAGCACCGGCCACAGTGCCGATACCTTCCGACGCCCGCTGCAGACCGCGTTCCATGTACATCGTGACCTGGTCGAAGGGATCACCCGTGCCGAGTGCCCCCAGGCGGAAGGAGTCGCGAGCGGCTACCAGCTCGGCGCGTGTGCTGCCTTGCAGAGCACGCAGGGCGTCGAAGAGGCGGGGCTGGCTGCCGGAGCGGGCGGCTTCGTAGAACGACGCCACCTCGGGAAAGGCGGCGTGCGCCCCTACCGAATCGGCGATGGCCGCCAGTTGGCGACGCGTCGACTCGGGGAGGTTGGCGTTCTCGCCAAGGAGTTCGAGGGCAGGGACGGGCATAGAAAAGTAGGATTAGGTGTATCGCTCGTCACTACCGAGGCCATCGAGGCGTTCGGGCATGCGATCGGGGCGAAGTGGATTGCGAGGGTCAGCGGTCTCAGAGCCGTCCAAGACACCAGAGCGGAAGACACCGGCGTCGAGACCGGGGAAATTCGTCTTGGTGGCCCGATCGGCGGCCAGGTGCGCCTGTCCGTAGGACATGCCGCTATTCAAGAAATGCACGAGGTAGTAGTCGTACGGCGTATCAAAGTTGCGACTGCTTGTACCATCGGGCAAAAGATCATCGGCATCTGTTGTACGAATAGGATTGGGCAACTCGGGCTTTGCCTGAATGAAGACGCTAATACGGCCCTCCTCGCCCGGCGCGCGGAACAGCGACGCCATTTCGCCACTGCGGAAGCCGCCGCCGTTGCAGCAGTTCATACGTAGGGTGAAGCGGCACTCGCGGAATTTGGGGAGTGTAAACAGCGCCATTAAATCGCGCGGCTCGAGAAAAATCTGACCGCCACCTGGAGTTTTAAAACTGATGCGGTTGGCATTCCCGTGCACCGAGAAATAGAGATAGTGATTTTTAATGCCTTGGGCCAACGCTCCATCGAAACGAGCTTCTAAACGAGCGAGTAGATCGGTCGTGGCATGGAAGGTGTCATTGCCGGCACCAACTACGTTGTAGGCGCCGCCATTGGCCTGACCAAGAAATGAACCAAAGTGACGGGCGTGATTCTCCTCGGTCGGAAGGATTTGTTCGTAGACGCCGGTGTAGAGAATGGGCTCACCGCGGGGAAGATCGAAGCTCATCATGCGCGCGGCGTCGGCCGACTCGCTTGCGCGACGCGTCACAGCCCGGCGCAGGAGAATCTTTACGAAAGCGCGGTCCATGCGCCCGCCAGGGAACACGTCGTTATTCGGGGCACCGGCCTGCATGAGTGGATCGGGATCGCCCACGAAGACGGTACCCATTTGGCCGCGACCAACCGATTGCATGAACTCACGAACCTTGAATTTGCGCACGGTGGTGCCATCGGTCCACTCCAAGTTGTAGTCGCGGCCCGATTTCTCCAGTTTGATGCCGTCGCTCGTGCCAATGGATGCATCCAGCGGGGCCGACGTGCGATCGGTCATGATCATCGAGAAACGACGAAGTTCGGATGCTGGGTTATCGAGTGTGTTCGTGACGTAGCTCAGGCGGGTCGCAATAAAATTCTGCGCCTCGGTTCCGTAGGTCAGGCGACGAGTGGGACCGAGTGCCTCTGGTGCGCCACCAGGACCGCGAGGCGTGACACGTGGGCGCGGGCCGGGAGTGGGTTCCACGCGAGGCGTGGGAGTTGAAGTTGTACCCGGGCGGAACGGAAGCGAGCCTGGGTTGAATGGCACGGCACTCGTGAAGGGCCCCGTGCGCGGGCGTGGGGTGCCACCAGGGCCGGGATTACCCGGCAAGATGGTCCCCGGGGGCAAATCTGGCCCCGGCAACGGAACGGGCTGAGGCTGAGGTGCAGGAGGGGTGACAACGGACGTATTTAAAATCGCATCATTCGCGCGGCGGCGGTCGATCTCGGCCTGAACCGCTGCACGACGATCGGGATCGCCGGCTGTAGCGCGCAGACAACGACCCAATTCGGCACGGGAGCGGCCAACGAGTGAGCCAGGTCCGCCAGGTGCGACTTCGGGCCTAGGAGCGCCTTCGGGCGATGCCATCTGAGCCAGGAGCCGACGCTCGGCGCCGATGGAGAATGACGGACGGAACATGGGTGTGGGTGTGATGGTTTCTCATTAGTATAGCTGAAATGCAAGATTGGAGCAATTCCTTAAACAGGAACAGCAAATGGCAATATTCAACCAATGAGAAAACGTCTATGCTGATGCCCATGACACTGGCGGGCAAAACCATCGTGATCTCTGGCGGCAGCGGCGGTATTGGCTTGGCCTTAGTCCGGCAACTCTGCGCCAGGGGCAATACCGTCTATTCCTTCGATCTCCATCCCCTCCCGGCTGATATACCGAATGCACACGGGATCGTGGCGAACATTGCCGATTGGGAACAGATCAGCCAAGGAATGGCAGGCATACCAGGGACGATCGATATCCTCATCAATAATGCCGGCGTCATGCATCGTGGTGAATATTTTCAAACGACGCAGGCGCAGTGGAACACGCTGGTTGGCGTCCATCTCACCGGCTCCTACGGCATGGTCCGCGAGGCCCACGCACGTTTTTCGGCCAAGCCTTTGATCGTGCAGATTTCCTCTCGCCACGCGCTACATCCAAAGAAGGATCCGTTCGCCTATTCACTGGTGAAGCAGGCGGCCACGACGTTCGCCGCAGATCTGGCTCAGCACTACCCGCACTATGTCGTGCAATCCGTCTTTGCCGGACCCGTCGAGACGCCACTGAGCTATGCCGATTGCACTCCCGAGCAAGCCGCTGCCAAGAAGATAGAACAACGCGCCGATCATCCCGACCAGCTGGCTGCCTTGATAATCCAGCTGATGGAATCGGAGAAGAGCGCCTTGGTTTTTGACGAGGAACGACGGGCGTATGACATCGTATAGGATCACCGGAACGACATCGCTTCACCTGAGCGAAAGGATGCATAACCGCCCTCAGGATTTGAACCTGAGACCCTCGGTTGAGGATATCGATCTCGACGCTGAGGAAACGATGAAGTACGTGAATGGAGCCACCTTCGGGATTTGAACCCGAGACCCTCGGTTTACGATACCGATGCTCTACCGCTGAGCTAAGGTGGCTTCTTTCGGTGATGTGAGACGTTGTACAGATCCAACGAGCAGCGCTTTTTACAAGGAGACGACTGGCTCCGCCAGTCTAGGCGCTGAGCTACGGTGGCTTCTTTCGGTGATGTGAGACAGGAAACGCCGCCGGAAAGCTTTTGCCGACTGCGGAGGGCATTCTTACGCGGTTTGAGGCTCTAGGCAAGGGCAGAAGTCCTGATAGACTATTGGCGGTTTCGGGGGTGTGGACGGGCACCCTCGATCCCGAGCTGCCTCTGCCCGAAGCGGCAGAGGACGTGCTCCGGAGGCTGACCCTTGGTCAGCCTCCGTTTTTTGCCGTTCCAACGCGGGTAAGAACGACCAATAGGCGCATCAGCCAGTGACGCACATCGTCGTGACGACCACTGAGCAGGAAGATGACGAAGCTGCGCTACAGTGGCGCCATGCACCGCGCCTCCGCGCTCGCCTGGTCCTGGCTGAATCTTCTCAATAAACGCCGCTACGACCGTCTGCTTGAACGTTTTGAGTCACTGGACGAAGCATTGGTGTCTTTGAATGAGGAACTATTGGCCGCCATCGGCTGCCGGGAAGAAGGCAGGCGCACGGCCCTCACTCGGCTGGCCGCACTGAATTTGGAAGCCTATGAACGCACCTTGCAGAACGCGGGCGTGCATTTGATGAGCCTGGAAGATGCGTCGTACCCCGAACGCTTGCGGCAGACGGCGGATCCGCCGGTGTTCCTGCATGTGCAGGGCGACATCGAGCTGCTCAACCAACCGGGCATGGCGATTGTGGGTACGCGGGGGGCCAGCGCCTACGGAAAACGAGCGGCCCAGGAATGTGCCGCGGCGTGCGTGCGAGCCGGGCTCACCACCATCAGCGGACTGGCGGCGGGCATCGACGGCGAAGTGGCGCGCGAAACGCTCCGTGAACACGGACGGCACGTGGCAGTGGTAGGACACGGACTGCAGCATACCTTCCCGCCCGAACACGCCGCACTGCGTGCAGAAGTGATCGCCCGTGGCGGTGCGGTAGTGAGTGAGTACGCCTTCGATACGCCAACATTCGAGCACCAGTTTGTGGGACGCAATCGCATCATCGCCGGTCTGGCGCTCGGCACAACCGTGGTGGAGGCACCACTCAAGAGCGGCGCGTTGCACACCGCCCGCTTCGCGCTTGATGAAGGCCGGGAAGTGTTGGCAGTACCGGGACCGATGTTCGAGGCGCGCTCCGCTGGTTGCCTACGACTCATTGCCGACGGACACGCGCGAGCAGTCACGTCGCCGGAGGATGTGCCGACGGCGGTGGGGGCAGTGGCACCTGCCTCGCTGCAATCGACCTACGAGCCGCAATCCGAAGCCGAAGCCACGGTGCTGGCCGCACTCACGACGGTGCCACAAACCGTGGACGCGCTGGTGTCTGCCACAACCCTGACGGCAGCCACCCTGAGCGGGACACTGACCATTCTGGAACTGAGCGGCGCGGCGAGAAACTTAGGCGGTGGCGAGTGGGTGCGCGCATGAAGATGCGAGAGCGGCGCAATGGAGGTATGATGAGCACCGCCTTTCCCGCCACCGCATGACCACCTCCCTCCCAACCGTCTTCACCGTCTTGGACCGCGCTGTCCGACGACTGCTTCGCCAGTGGCCGGCCATTCTCGCGGCCGTGATCATTGTGCCCACGTTCAATCTCATCTTGGCCTGGCTCGCTCAACCAGTTGAAGGCAACTTGTCGGCGGTAGCCTTCTTATGGATGTTCCTGGCAGGATTCGTGGCGTGGTTTCTATTTGGAACCTTCTGCCTGTCGCTGCTCAGCCGCAGTGAACGACCAGTGGAAACGCTGCAACACCTGCCAACCCTGACTGGCCGCTGCTTGGCGGTGGCAGGCATTGTACTCTGGCACACGTGGATCTTGGCCGGATTGATCGCCTCACTGGCACTTCTCGTCAACGCCGACGGATTCCGCGCTTCGGTCTTACTACTCTGGGTCATCATCGCTGTGGTCACGGCCATTCGCCTGCCGCCCGCCATTCTGACGCCGGTCTTCGTGTTGCAGTCGACTCTGTCACCACAACACGCTCTACAACGCAGTCAGGAAGTCGCCAGAGATCACTGGGGCTACGTGGCCATTGCCCTGGCGGCGGTTGCCGGAGCCACGTTCGCCACTTTGCGCGCTTTGGACATACTCGGCGTACCGGAATTGGGCATGTATGGACCAGCCCTCCATTCGATCGTCAGCCTGACTGGGCAGGCTCTGTTCCTGGCGACGATCGTCGAATTGAAGGAGGCACTGGCACCGCACCACGCGTGAAACTAGTCACTTCGTAAGATGCTTGCCGATGGCCTCGAGTGCCCGCAGCGCCTCGACCGGCACCATCCAAACAGTGGTGTTGGATTGATCGGAGCTGATGTCGTTGATGCTCTGGAGGGTACGTAAGTGCAAGGCTCCAGGCGTGCGCGAGAGCGTTTCGGCGGCCTTGGCGACATTCTCGGCGGCAGCCAGCTCGCCTTCGGAACTGATGATGACGGACTGCTTCTCACGCTCGGCTTCGGCCACCTTGGCAAGCGTGCGTTTGAGGCTTTCGGGCAGGACGATATCTTTTAGTTCCACCGACTGCACATCGATGCCCCATTGCTCCGAGGTACGGTCGACGTGCTGTTTAATGTTCTCGCTGACACGCTGTTTATTGGAGAGCAATTCATCCAACTTTACCTCGCCGACAGCGTTACGCATGGTTGTTTGAGCCAACTGACTCACGGCCGCGACGTAATCTTCCACCTCGATGATCGTCTTCTGCGGATCACTGACTTTGTAGTAGATCACGGCGTTGATCCGCACCGGAATGTTGTCTTTCGTGATTGCCTCTTGGTCGGGTACGTCGACGGCGCGCACGCGGATGTCGACCTTTACCAGGCGTTGAAAAACGGGAACGAGGATATGCCAGCCAGGCCCCCACGTTTTGGTATAGCGCCCCATGGTGAAAACGATCCCGCGTTGGTACTGCTCCACCTGACGGACCCAGGCGAAGAGAATGGCGAGCGCAACGGCGGCAATGGGCAGGAGTTCCATGTGGTGAGGGGGAAGCAACATTCAGCCTGTCACCGACCCAGGCCCTTGGCAACTGAAACAATGGCCGAAAACTCACTAGGCTTGAGAGCGGCTCCGCCCACGAGCAGACCGCCAATGGCGGACTCGGCCAAGAATGCGGCGGCATTGTCGGCCTTGGCCGAGCCGCCGTAGAGAATGGCCGAGACATTCGGAAGAATCTGACGAATGAGAGTGGCAGCCAAGGCGGCGTCGGCAGCCGAAGCCGCCTTGCCGGTGCCAATGGCCCAGACCGGCTCGTAGGCAAGAACTACTTCGGGGCGATTGGGAATGCCGTCAAGCTGACGGCGCAGCACTGCCTCGCGGTCTTCGCCGTCTTTCTCACCCACGCAGACAATGGGCATCAGACCGGCAGCCAAGGCGGCGTCGGTCTGGGCACGCACGTCGGCGTCGGTCTCGCCGTGGTATTGGCGGCGCTCGCTGTGTCCGCAGAGCATGGCCCGGCAACCCGCATCTTTGGCCGACGAAACCGAGAGATCGCCAGTAAAGGCACCGGTCTGCTCGGGGCGAGCGGCTTGGGCGGCGACGTGCAAGCCGGCGGCGACGCAGCGACGAAGGTCGACGGCCATTGGACAGATGAGCACGTCGATCCCGGTAGTCGGCAAATAGGGTGAATCGGCGGCATCGAAACCTGCGGGCGGCGGATTCATTTTCCAGTTGGCGGCAATGAGGAGCGTCATGATCCAAGGCTAGCGCCCGTTGTTGCACGTGCAAAGTTGCCCACCCCTCGAAAGGGGTGAGCAGTGGTTAAGCAGCCGAGATGACCGCCTTCGCCAGATCGACAGTGATGCCGAGCAAGATGAGATCGTCTGGACGCGTGGCACCCTTGTTGGCACTCCAACGGCGAATCAGCAGCATCCGTCCGTCTGGCAGGATGACCAAACCGTCATCGTATGCCCGTTTGTCGACCAGGTACCGCTGTCCGGCGAACGTGAATTCTTGCATGGCCATGGACATCACCTCCTTTTGGCGTGACAAGGAACGATGGGAGGCTAGCGAAAATGACAAACTCTGGCCAGACGGCATTTCGCGTCGGCGGCGCGAGCGCGCTAGGCTGGCGGCATGCGCATCGTCCTCGCCAGCGACCACGCCGGCTTCCCTCTGAAAGAGCACCTGAAGGCCTACCTCGCCGACAAAGGCTGGGAGGTGATTGACCGCGGCACCGATAGCGAACAGGCCGTGGACTATCCAGCCATCGTCCGCAAGGGATGTGAGACGGTCCTGCAGGAGAAGATCCCAGGGATCGTGCTCGGCGGCAGCGGCAATGGCGAAGCGATGGCCGCCAACAAGGTTCCTGGCATCCGCGCCGCACTGTGTTACTCCGTTGAGACGGCCAGATTGGCCCGCGCACACAACGACGCCAACGTGCTCAGCCTGGGCGGACGCCTCACGGAACCCGCGCTCGCAGAGCAGATTGTGGACATGTTTCTGGCAACCGCATTCGAGGGCGGACGCCATGAGCGACGCATCGCGGACCTGGAGACGCGCTGAGCGTCAGGAGGGACGGCGGCGCATGCGGCGCAAAATATCGGCGGCCGCAGCCGACGTATTCACGACGGGCTTCTTTGTTCCCTTCTCCTCGGCCACCGGATGGTCGGTGGCAGTGTCTTTTAGGGCGACTAGATCGACATCGGTCCCAACGGGTTTGGAAACCGGATTCTGATCGGCACCTTCTTGCATCACTTCCGCAAAGAGTGCATCGACATCGAGATCTTCCCGTAGCACGACGAAGTCGATCTGCAACCCTTGATATTTGTTGATCAGAGCACGACGCGCCAACACTAACTCTTGGTCCGTCCAGGGCTTTTCACCGGACGGCAGCGGCAAATTCAGCTGCACGATACTGCCACCCGCAGCAACGATGGCGCGCACAGTTTCGGCAATATCCGCCTTCAGCGCATTAAGTTTTTGTAACAATAGCGCCTGGCGGGGCAGGGAGGCGGATTCGGATGCAGAGGAAGGGCGTTCAGTCATAGTCGTTCCATTCTACGCCGGAACCGGCACACGCAACGGGAAAGGACCCGAAAGCCCGCGCAAGACGGAAACGCCGCTCCGGGACTGGTAAAAGCGGGTGAGGCGGAGGTAGCATTCGGTGGTGGCTCCCCCTCCGCTGCTCATCGCCCCATCGATCCTGTCGGCCGATTTCGGCCACTTGCAGAGCGATGTGAACGGTATTGAGCAGGCCGGTGCCGACTGGATTCAGATCGACGTGATGGATGGGAACTTTGTGAAGAACCTCAGCTTCGGCGTGCCGGTGGTGCAATGGATCAAGACGGCATTGCCGCTCGACATCCACCTGATGGTGGAACGTCCAGCCGAGCGCGTGCCCGACTTTTTCTCGCTACGCGACAAGGGGCTCACCATCGGTAACATCTCTTTTCACGCCGAAGCCGTGCCCGGCACCGCCGACCGACACGCACTCATCGCGCAGATCCACGCGGGCGGCGCTATGGCCGGCATCGCCATTCGTCCCGCCACGCCCATTTCGGCCATCGACGACGTCATCAAGGCGGTAGACCTGGTTTTGGTGATGACGGTGGAGCCAGGTTTTGGCGGCCAACCCTTCCAACCCGCAGCCCTGGAGAAAGTGAAAGCCCTGCGGGCCATGCACCCCAACCTGCACATTCAAGTGGATGGTGGCATTAATGATGAAACCGGCAAGCTGGCCCGCGACGCTGGGGCAAATATCCTCGTTGCCGGAAGCTTCGTGGTGCGCTCGAGCAATCGAACGGCCGCCATCGCCGCCCTGCGAGCCTGATGCTGCGCCTCACTCGCCTCCTCCCGGCCTTCCTCCTTCTCTCCGCCTGTATGGCCGCCGCCACCGACGTCTCCACGATTGAGCCACGCCAGCAGCACGCGTTGGCTGCACAGCTGATCACACTCACATCGCCGGCCGGCCATAGCGTGGAAGTCACCGCCGAGATCGCCCGCACCGAGCAAACACGACGCATGGGCCTGATGGGCCGAACGGAACTCCCCGACGGACATGGCATGCTGTTTGAGTTTCCGCAGGAGCAGGGATTGCAGTTTTGGATGAAAGACACGCTGATCCCGCTCGACATTTTGTTCTTCGACACGTTTGGCCGTTTCGTCTCCGGCACGACCATGGAGCCCTGCAATGGCGATACTTGCCCCATTTATCTGTCGGAAGGGCCCGCGCGTTACGCGCTGGAGATCGCCGCCGGCAAAGCGGCCGAAAAGGGGGTGGGGACGGGCTGGACGCTGACCCTGCCCTAAGATGGATAGGCGCCTGATCGCGCTCTGGTGTTGCTTAGTGCTAGTTGCCGCCCTAGGCGGGTGGGCCGCCGGCCGTTTGAGCGCCCCGCGAGACTTCCCGCCGCCAGCAGTGGTGCCGGATACGGCCGCCAATGTGCCCGTGATCACCCTGCGACGAATGGGGGCGACCAGCGCCGAAGTATCGGTACAAAAAGCTGAAGCACGCTTCATTCAAGGCGCAATCGTCACCGTCGTTCCGGCTGGTGGTTCGGCCGTGATTTCGCTGCCCTGACGAGCGAAGGCGTGTAGAATCCGTGTGTTCCGCTTCCCGACGCCGCACATATGGATATGCCCCCTCGACCGCAGCCACCCCGCAACCGCCAACAGTGGTTGCTCAGTGCCGCCCTCATCATGGGCTTATTTATCTTATCGGTGCTGTACGTGGCCAATCCGTCCAGTCTGCTTGAGGACGATTTCAGTAACGCTGTGGCGGTGCCCATCAGCCAGGTGACGCTGGGCTATGAGCAAGGCGCGTTCAAGCGCATCGTAGTGCGCGATAATACGGTCTACGCCGTGAGCCATACGGGGGCCGTGCTCTCATCGTACAAAGAGACGCTCGACACCGTCAGTCAGCTGGGTTGGAACGACCCAAAGAACTCGACGGTGGTAGAGGTGGAGAATCGCGAGACGACCAACATGATCCTGCAGGTACTGCCGGACATCCTCATGCTAGTACTCGTGATCGTGGGTATCCTCTGGATTTTCCGCGGCATCTCACGGAGCCAGAACAACGCCATGTCCTTCGGAAAATCGAAGGCGCGTATTGCCGATGCCAAGCAGGTTCGCACGCGCTTTAAGGACGTGGCCGGCTCGGGAGAGGCCAAAGAAGAACTCGTGGAAGTGGTCGATTTCCTGAAGAATCCGAAGAAATACCTCGATCTGGGGGCCAAGATTCCCAAGGGAGTACTGCTCGTGGGGCCGCCCGGTACGGGTAAAACGCTCATGGCCCGCGCCGTCGCCGGCGAGGCGGGCGTGCCGTTCTTCTCCATTGCAGGCTCCGAATTCGTGGAGATGTTCGTGGGTGTAGGTGCTTCGCGCGTGCGCGATCTCTTCGTACGCGCCAAGCGCAATTCGCCGTGCATCATCTTCATCGACGAGATCGACGCCGTCGGCCGCCAGCGCGGTGGTGCCGGCTTCGGCGGCGGGCATGACGAACGCGAGCAGACTTTGAACCAGATCCTCACCGAGATGGACGGCTTCGAGCAGGGCACGAACGTGATCGTGATTGCCGCCACCAACCGTCCCGACGTACTCGATGCCGCCCTACTGCGTCCCGGCCGCTTCGATCGCCATGTCTTCCTGGATAAGCCCGACTTGGAGGCTCGCGAGCAGATTTTGAAGGTGCACTGTCGCGGCAAGAAGGTGAGCCGAGGCGTGAGCCTACGCCCCATCGCCCGCCAGAGCGTGGGCATGACCGGCGCCGACCTGGAGAACGTCATGAACGAGGCTGCCATCTTTGCCGCCAAGCGCGGCCGCAGCTCGCTCAATCAGCAAGATCTCGTGGACGCGCTGGAGAAAATCACCATCGGCGCCGAGCGCCGCAGCCGCAAACTGACGCAGAAAGAGAAGGAAATCACGGCCTACCACGAACTCGGCCACGCCGTCGTCGGCCACCTCTGCCCCGAGAGCGACCCGCTCCACAAGATTTCGGTCGTGTCGCGCGGGCAAGCGCTGGGTGTGACGTGGTTCCTGCCGAAAGAAGACAACTACACCACCAGCCGGAGCAAGTTCCTCGACGAGATCTGCGGCTTGCTGGGCGGTCGCGCAGCCGAGGAAATCATCTTTAAAGAAATCACCACCGGCGCCTCGAACGACCTAGAGCGAGCCTCGGCCATCGCGCGCAACATGGCGACGCGCTACGGCATGGGCGGCGACGATCTGGGCACCGTGGCCTACGGCGAACGCCAGGGCACGGCCTCGCTGGGCGTGGAGTTGGGCCAGAGTCGCAACTATTCCGAGAGCGTGGCCGTGCGCATCGACGCCTTCGTGCAGCAGACGCTGACGGAGCAGTATGAGCGTGCCAAGGGCTTCATTCGCAAGCATAAGGCCAAGATCGACGAGCTGGCCGAGCTGCTGCTGAAGAAGGAAAATCTGACCGTCGAGGAGTTCTTGGAAGTGTTCGAGGGTAAGAAGAAAGCCTCGGACATCAAGGTGCCCAACGACGAAGATGCCCCCACGGACCTGGAAGAAGAGGATGAAAAGGCCTAAACAGGCCTATTGCCGCGGCTGGCCGCCCTGCTCTACACTCCAGGTCCCTCACCGATCTTTCCTCGTTTCCGGTGCCCAGGTGGCGAAATGGCAGACGCGCTAGCTTGAGGGGCTAGTGGGAGCAATCCCATGGAGGTTCAAGTCCTCTCCTGGGCACCATCAATCAGAACCAATCACACGATCGATGTCGACAGTTTGCCGGCTTTGACGAAACTGTACGAGACATACGACCATCGACGACGCACTCCAAAAAACGCGGCCGAGACCGCTAGACTGTGACCATGACTCCCTTTTTCGACCGCCTCGTTCTCCCTCTGATCCTGGCGACCTTTCTGAGTTGTCTACTATTTGCCGCCGTTCGACAGACGTTCCGTGCTGGCGCCGATGATCCGCAGATCCAAATTGCCGAGGATGCCGCGACGGCACTGGAGATTGGCGTGGAGCCGCGCTCATTGCTGCCCGGACTGCAAACGGAGGTAGAGCGCAGCATTGCACCGTTCATCGCGGTATATGACCAAGCGGGAGTGCCGATCGTTTCTTCCGCCTTGCTGGACGGCGGCCTGCCCAAACTTCCCAGTAGCGTCCTCGACGGCCCACTGCAGAAGCGCCTCACCTGGACCCCGGAGCCCGGAGTGCACATTGCCCTGGTGGTGCAACCCTACAGCGGACAAAAGAGCGGCTTCGTGGCCGTTGGCCGTTCGCTGCGCGAAACGAATCGCCGCACCATGGCCGCCGCCGTGACGATCATCGCAGGGTGGCTGCTGACCGTGGGAGCCCTGGTGGCTGCCGACGCCTTGCGACAGCGCGACAAAAAGCGCGGCTAAGACCTGCCGACGTCCGTTTGCCGCGCTATACTGCGTTATCGCCATGAGTCGTCCCAATGCCGCCATTGCCGCCGGAGAACGTGCGCTTGACCTGCACCTGCACACGCACCATTCGCTCGATGCCTTCACGTCCACAAATGAACTGCTGCGCGTGGCCAAGGCTCAAGGCATCGGCATCGCCGTCACCGACCATTCGGAGATTCGCGGCGCAGTGGAAGCACTAGAACAAGCCGACGGCGTGGAGGTGATTCCCGCCATCGAGGTAAAGGCCGCAAGCGGCGTGGACATCATGGTCTACTTCGAGAGCGGAGACGAGATGGTGGACTACTACCGCAAGGTGGTGGAGCCACGCCGCCAAGGCATTCACACGTTCATCCCCGCGCTGCGGGAGCGCGAGATCATCGACGGCGCCGGACCCTACCGCTGCCTGCTTTCGGCGCCGCATCCCTACGCCCCCGACCGCATGGGGCTGGCGGGCATCGTCGACTCGGGTGCAGTGGGCGCCGACCTGCTTGAGCGCATGGACGTCATCGAAACGGAGAACGCGATGATGCCGCCGCGCACCAACCGCCGCGCACTCACGCTGGCCAAGCAGCTGCGCAAGCCAATGATCGGCGGAAGCGACGCGCACGTCCCGTGGATGGTGGGTGGCGCCCTGACCGCGATTCCCAAAGACGAACCGTTCTTCGCCGCCCTGCGCGCCGGCCATTGCCGCGCCGTGGGTGGAAAAGCCTGGCACCTGCTCTCGCCTGCCGTGTTCCTGGCGGGCCAAGCAAAGTTCTTGTCGATTCCCGGCGGCTGGGAACTTCTCAAACACAACGTGGCGGTCTTCCATGACCGCAGCCTGCGCGACGGCTCCAAACCCGAACCAACCGCCGCATGAAGATGAGGGCCTATCTCGGCTTTCTCTTTGCCTCAAAGCGATCGATCGCCACCCAATGCGTTCGCAGCATATTCGATCTGGCACCGGCGGCGCTGCGGCAAGAGGGTGTGCGGGCACTCCTACTCGACATCGACGACACAATTGCTGGCCACAAAGACACCATCCCGCCAGAGACTATCTCGTGGCTGTCTTCGGCAGCGGAACACCTCACCATCGCTCTCGTCTCCAACTGCGGACCGGCCCGGCGCGCGGCGGTGGCAGACGTGCTTGGTGCACAGGTTGCGGCCATCAACAGCGGGCCAGACAAGCCCGCTCGTGAGGCGTTTACAGAGGTACTCAACGCCCTCGGCATTCGCGGCGACGAGGCAGCAATGGTGGGCGACCGTTTGAGTATGGACCTGTACGGAGCCACGCTCGCCGGTATTTCCAAACGCATCTTGGTCGAACCATTTTCGGCCGTGCACGGCGGACAACAGGCACCGCTGGCTTACCGACTGATTCGCCAACTGGAAAACGGCCGTCCGTGACAAAAAACGGCAGACCGTGGCGGCGGGCAAGGTATACTCCTGCCATGGCGAACCTGCTCACTCTCAGCCGCATCCTGCTGCTCCCCGTCGCGGCCTGGCTCTTCTACCTAGAAGACCCTATTTGGCATGTCGCCAATGCCTGTTTAATCGCGCTCATTTTCCTCTCGGACGGTCTCGATGGCTACATCGCCCGCAAGCGCAACCAGACCAGCCTCTTTGGCGCGCTATTCGATATTGCTGGTGATCGGGCAGTAGAGCTGACGCTCTGGGTGGTGGCCGCCGACAATGGTCTCGTGCCCGTTTGGGTGACGATCGTGTTCGTCATCCGCGGCGTGGTGGTAGACACCCTCCGCTCCAGCGGCTCGGCCGCGCAGGGCGAAGCGCCGTTTGCACTCATGCGCACGCGCGCGGGCAAGGCGCTGGTCGCGGGTCGCGGAGTCCGCGGCTTTTACGCCGTCATCAAGGCCGTCGCCTTCTGCGGACTAGCGCTGCTACCAGCCCTGCCTACGCTTCTGCCGGAACATGTCATGCTGGTCGCGACGCTCACCGCCATCACCTACATTGCCGTCTATCTTGCCGTCGCACTCTGCGTTCTGCGCGGCGCACCGGTGATTGCCGAATTTGCCGTGGCGCAGTTTCGCGCATCACGCACAAGGTGATCAGGCGATCATCGCTAAAAACTCCTCTTCGGTTATCGTCGCTACGCCGAGCTTCTTGGCGTCGTCGAGCTTGGAGCCGGCCTCGTCACCAAGCAACAGGTAGTCGGTCTTCTTACTAACGGCCGAACTCACTTTACCGCCGCGCTCCTTGATCATGGCCTTGGCTTGCTCGCGGCCGAGCGTGGGCAGCGTGCCGGTGAGCACGAATGTCTTACCGGCCAGCGACTGAGGAACGTGTCCGCCTTCGCGCTGCAAGCAGAGCACACCGGCGTGATCGAGCTTCTCAAGGAAGTGCCGGTTATCCTCGTCTTCAAGCCAAGTAACGACCGACTCTGCCACCACCACGCCGATGCCGTCGATGGCCGAGAGCCGCTCCACATCTGCCTCGCGCAGAATCTTCAGGACGTCACTCACGGCAATCGCCTGGATTTGCTCCGCATCCACCGAACTCTCTCCAAACGAAAACAGCGACGTTTGCTGCGTGACGACCGCGGCTTCTTTGGCCTTGAGAGTGCGCACGGGCCAGGGCAAGCCCTTCGCCAGAGCTTCGGCCGTTTCGCGACCCACATGGCGGATACCGAGCGCAAACAAAAACCGATCAAGCGGCTGACGCTTACCGCGCTCCAGTTGCGTGAGCACGTTCTCCGTTTTCTTCTCTTTGAAAAGCGGCAAACTGAGCAGGTCGGCCTCGGAAAGTGAGAAGAGATCGGCAGGGTCGACGACCAGCCCGCGTTCGAGCAATACCTCGATCGTCTCCTTACCCAGCCCTTCAATATTGAACGCGTAACGCGAGACGAAGTGCTCCAAACGTTCCTGGCGAACGGCGCCGCACTTAGGGTTGGGACAGCGGTGCACCGCCTCGCCTTCCGGGCGCACTAGATCGGTGCCGCAGCTGGGACAGTGTTTGGGCATTGCAAAGGGCTTTGCACTCGCCGGCCGCAGGTCGACGAGCACTTCCATCACCTCGGGGATGATGTCACCGGCCTTCTGCACCACGACCGTGTCGCCGACGCGCACGTCGAGGCGCTCGATCTCGTCGGCGTTGTGAAGCGTGGCCCGCGTGACGGTGGTGCCGGCGAGCTGTACCGCCGAGAGGACGGCCACGGGCGTTACCGCGCCGGTGCGGCCGATTTGCAGAATGATGTCCTCGACCACCGCCGGCTTCTGGTCGGCGGGAAATTTGTAGGCACGCGCCCAACGTGGCGCCTTGGCCGTGGACCCAAGTTCATGCTGCAAACGCGTCTCGTTCACTTTGAGCACGATGCCGTCGATATCGAACGGCAGGTCGTCGCGCTTTTTTTGCAGTTGCTGCAGCCATTTATCGGCGGCCACCACGTCCTTCAAAACGCGCGCCGAGGGCTCTACCGGCAGGCCGGCAGCCGCAAACATATCGAGCACCGCGCGCTGCGATTCCAACCCGAAGGCGTCGACAGCGGCGGCATCAAGGTTGTAGCAGAACATACGCAAGTCGCGTGCAGCGGCTGCCGCGGGATCGAGTTGACGCACGGACCCGGCGGCAGCATTGCGCGGATTGGCAAAGCGATCGTCGGGATCGAGGCTAGCGTTCACCTTGGCCAGCGCGGCCTTGGGCATGTAGACCTCTCCCGAAACCTCGATGAATGCGGGCGGCTCTGCCGCAAATGGCCCCGGCACAACGATGGCCAACGGCAGCGATTCGATGGTGCGCACGGTGTGCGTGACATCTTCGCCCACCACGCCGTTGCCGCGGGTGACGGCGCGCACCAAACGGTATGCGGCTTCTTTTGGGGAATGCTCCGTGCGTTCGTACCCGAGTGAAATGTTCAGACCATCAATCTTCAACTCAGCATCGATGTCGAAGGCTATCCCCTCTTTGCCCAGCGAGCGACGAACCTGGTCGGCCCACTCCTCCAAATCTTCCAGGCTGAAGGCATCGGTGAGGGACTCTTTGCGCGCGAGGTGCGTCACCTTCGGCAAACGGCCATCGAGGGGGATACCAATCCGTTGGGTTGGGGAATCAGCCGTAATGAGATCGGGGAACTGCGTCTCCAATTCTTTAAGCTCTTGCTTGAGGGCATCGCGGACCTCTTCCGACACCAAATTCTTGTTCTCCAAAAAATACGCCTTATTGGCTGCCCAGATCTCGGCCTTCAGTTTGTCGATCCGTTGGGAGGCTTTGGCCTTGTCCATTGAATGAATTATAGCGGAGGCTGGGGCCAACAAACGGGTATCCACTTTCTTTGGCGCAAAGAAAGTGGAGAAAGAAACAGGCCGCTGTCGT
>CAZYNU010000020.1:0-23967 GCA_964648045.1 uncultured Candidatus Peribacteria bacterium | reverse complement strand
CGACCTGATCGTGGGTAAGGTCTGCAGCGACGAGGGCTGGTGCCTCGAGAGTGACGTCATCGCCGGCATCGAATGGGCGGTGCAGCAGAATGCGAAGGTCATCAACCTCAGTCTCGGCGGAGGTTCCTTCCTTGGTCACTGCGACCTCGATCCGCTCGCCCAAGAAGCCAACTGGGCCGTTGGGCAGGGTGTGTCCGTGGTGGCTGCCGCTGGCAACGCTGCCGAGTTGGGCGAGGGTATTATGACGCCAGCCTGCGGGTCCAAGGTGATCGCCGTCGGCGCCGTCGATTCCAGCGATGCCCGCATGTGGTGGTCCAGCTATGGCACCGCGCTCGACGTGATGGCTCCCGGCTTCGACATCCTCTCGTCCGTGCCTTGCGCTGTGGCCGGCTCCTGTCCTGTCGGCGGGTACGGCTGGTGGAGCGGCACTTCCATGGCCGCCCCGCAGGTGACGGGTCTGGTCGCTCTACTTCTCCAGGCACAGCCCACGCTCACCACCGACGAAATCTACGCCGTCATTACCGGTACCGCCCGTGACATTGGTACGGCCGGAGTCGACACGCTGACGGGCTACGGGCGCGTCGACGCCACCACCGCTGTGTCGTCGGCGCAGGCGATCGTCCGTTCGTCGTCTTCCTCTGTCTCCAGTTCGTCGAGCTCTATTTCGTCCAGTTCATCCTCCAGCGTCTCCAGTTCTTCGTCGAGCAGCGCTGGTAGTCAGCCGTCCTCTTCCTCTTCCGTGTCGTCGTGGAGCTCATCGGTTCCGTCTTCGTCCTCTGCCTCGTCATCCTCTACGTCTCCGTGGCGGAATGACGGCCGTCCGGACAAACCGTGGGATTGGAATCCGTTCCGTTGGTTCCTGCCGCCACTGCCAGACCAGGCCTCCGATAACGCTCGCGAGCATCATCCCGATGAACGCCGCGGCGAGGGGCCCGGCGACAACCGCGGTCTCGGCGGCGATAACGGCGGCCAGAGAAAGGGGCCGCAGTAAGTCATGAACATCAAGGATTAGCGGAAAATCGGTAAGAAAAGGCGGCTGGCGCGTCATGAAGGGTTATGCGCAAGCCTCGTACACGTCTTCTCCGGCTTCCCGATGGTCGCGCTCTTGAATACCTTGAGTGTGGTGATCCTCACGGTGCGCCAGTGCTTTATTTTCACGGCTTTCTTGGATCGTGCTATCAGGCGGCGCTCCTGCATGAGCGCGCGTTGCAAGACGGCATGCGTATCATCGCCCCTAGTCGTCCGGGAATCGGTCGCTCGTCGTGCCAAGGATTCGACTCAATGACGGCCTACGCCAAGGGCGACATCCGCTGGTTGATGGACCACCTTGGCATACAATCGTTCGCGGTGCTCGGCGCCTCGGGTGGTGGCGGCTTCGCACTGGCTACGGCCTATGCCATGCCCGATCGCGTGTGCGTTGCCGGCATTGCGGGAGCGCTGGGCCCGTTGGCCAGTGGTAGGAACGTGCGTGCTTTATGTTGGTGGCGACGTGCCATCGTGATGGCCTGTAACGGTTGGCCTCGTGCCGCCGCAGCCCTGTTGAGGATGTTTCTGACGGTCTGTTGGCTCAGTCCGCGCACCTTGAAGTGGTACCTGCGGTGGACGACCGAGATCAATGCCCCCGCCCCGCATCTACAGAAACTCTTGCAGCGCGTGTTGTGGTGGGACTTCCAAAGCGTGTTCTTGCAGCCTAACGGGATTCCTGGCCTTGTTGACGAGGTGGGTTTGTACTTCCGTTGGGGTTTTCAGCCCCATCGTTTTCCTGGCAACGTGCCGGTCATTGCTTGGCACGGCCGCGACGATCTGGTGGTGCCGTGGTCGGCTGCTCGCCGGATGTTGCGCGCGTTACGAACCAAGAGCCGTTTCCTTTTGCCTGGCGGTCACCTCGCTTTTCTACCTCATCAACAGCGGATCTTCGCTGTGATAAAGCGTGAGTTGATGCCATGGGCAAGGTTTTAATCTGGCTTTAATGCCGCCGGCCTATACTTGGCCCGATGCATATCCTCGTGGTCGAAGACCATACGACTGTGGCCGACAACATGCGCCGCTTCCTGGAGTTGGAGCAGTACAGCGTCAGCGTGGCTCGCGATGGCAATGAGGGCCTGGAGAAGGCGATGACCCAGCCCGTCGATCTACTCATTCTCGATATCAATCTGCCGGGTATGGATGGCTATGTTCTGTGTAAGATGCTTCGTGAGCACGGCAAGACGATGCCCATTCTCATGCTGACCGCGCGCAGCAAGCAGCAGGAGATGATCAAGGGTTTAAACCTGGGCGCCGACGATTACCTTACCAAGCCGTTCGATCTCGACGTGTTGCTCGCCCGCGTTCGTGCTCTACTCCGCCGTCAGTCGCCCGAGAAGTCGCCGGTACTGAAGGCGGGAAAATTCTCGGTCGATACCAATACCATGGAGGTCTCGAAGGGAAAGAAAAAGATCGCCCTCTCGCCAAAGGAGTACGCTCTCTTTGAGTACCTCATGCGCAACAAGGGCGTGGCTCAGGACCGTCCGTCTATTCTTGCGCATGTGTGGGGAGACAGCGACGGCTTCATGTTTTCGCAGACGGTCGACGTGCACGTCGCTTTTCTGCGACGTAAACTTGGCAAAGAGGCCATTCATACCGTACCCGGCAAGGGGTATCTTGTTCCCGACCCCGCATGATTTTTCGCACTGTCAGCAACCGGATCGCCGCTCAGTTCATGGCGTTTGTCTTCGCGATGCTCGTGGTAACCGGGGCGTTCTTCTTTGCGGCAGACGCCTTCAGTCGAGAACACTTCGGCCGCCAACGCCTAGAGCGCCAGGTGTCTGCGTTGCTCGAGCGCGCCGATCTTTGGCAGGGATTGCCCCCTTTGCCTCCGTTCCAGCGCGACCGTGTGCGCATTGTTGGGGCCGATGGCCAGAGTTTGTTCAGCGGCGCATTCTACGAGGGTATTCCCTTTCAATTTCAATCCGGCGATACGCTCTTCATGACGGTTGCCGGTGGCGATGGTCGCTATCAAATGCTGACGGTGCCCGTGGAACGTGGCGGTGTGTTGAAGGGCTATGTGCAAGTGGCCGACCGCGAGCCGTACGACGATCTGCCCACGCGTATCTTCCTCTTTTTACTCGTGAGCGGCGCCATCTCCGGTCTCACCTTCGGCGTCGGCCTCTTTTTCGCGCGGCGCAGCCTGAGACCGGCCGAGGAGATGTTCCTTCGACTGGAGCAATTTACCCAAGATGCCAGTCACGAATTGCGCACGCCACTCACGGCCATCGGCACATCGCTTGATCTGGCCTTGCGCACGCCCAACAATCGCGACGAGATTTTGGCGGCCAAGAAAGACCTCAAAGAGATGGCTGCGCTCGTTGAGCGATTGCTGGAGCTGGCGCGTCTCGATTCGTTCGTGCTACATGCCGAGCGCGTCGATCTTACAGCTCTTGTCCGTGAGGCCGCCGAGCGCCATCGGGCCGATGCCACGGCGAAGGGGGTGACGCTCGAATTGCGTCTGGCCGACAACGTCTTGCTGTCAGGCGACGCCGCCCTTATCCGCCAGGTTGTCTCCAATCTGATTGCCAACGCCATCAAGTTCAACGTGTCGGGCGGCAGGGTAGAAGTTGAGTTAATGGCGAATGGACTCACGGTGCGCGACACCGGTCGCGGCATTCCTGCGGTGGCTCTGCCCCGTGTATTCGACCGATTTTTTCAAGTGGATGATTCGCGCTCCTCGCGCCAGGGTCTTGGCCTCGGCTTGGCGCTGGTGAAGCGGATCGTCGAGCTTCACGGGTGGTCCGTGCACGTCGAAAGCGACGAAGGGAAGGGCACGGCGTTCATCATCTCGTTTTAATCGATCGTTAAGGAGTGATGCGTAGAGTGGATGCTGTCGCGACCCGCTCTTTCCTTCTGTATTTCCTTTCCACCCCCATCGTATGAAGAACAAATTTTTGCTCGGCGCCGTTTCCGGCGTGACCGCCCTGGCCGTCGGCTTCCCGATTTTGGCCCAGGTCTCGAGTGCTCAAGATGTATCCGGTCCAGCGCTGGAGTCCGCGTCATCGTGGCGTTGGGCAGCTGAGCGGCCCGTTCTGACCGTCGACATGCTTCAAGAGATGATCGATCGCGACCAAGCGCTCCTTGAGAACATCGACGAGATGGTTGTGGCGCTGAAGTCTGCCACCCAGACGCACAAGGATGCCCTGACGTCTGCGCTTTCATTGTCCGATCAGACAGCCCGCGACGAGGCTGCGCGCGCCGCCAATGAGGCTCGCCGCGCCGCCCTGGAGGCTGTGATCGAAGCGAATCCCGATCTGAAGGGCTTGCTGCCCTTCGGTCCCGGCGGCCGCGGCGGCCATGGTGGCATGATGCGCGGGCCTGGTCCTGAAAAAATGGCAGAGGTTCTCGGCCTCACCGTCGACGAGCTTCAGACCGCCCTCGACTCAGGTCAAACCATCGAGCAGTTGGCCGAAGAAAAAGGGGTAATCTTGCCCGAACATCCGGCTTTCAAGGGCGGCAAGATGGGTCACGGTCATCGCGGCAACCGGGGCCAGTCGTCGCTGGCGGAGTGATGCTCGGTAGTGGTCGTTGTGACTGGGGCTGCCAGCGCGCGGCCCCAGTTTTTTAGGCAGGCTCGTTTTTGCCGTCGATTCCCAGGCGGACCTACTTTTTTTGACGCTTACGAATGATGGCGGCGTGCCGGTTGCAGGTAGTACTCGTACGCACAGCCTCGCCTTCATGCATCTGTTCAGGGTAGAACTCGTCGTTGAGTGTCACGGCGATGAGTGCAAAATCTGGCCTGCCAGCATGCTGATGGTCCGGCGGATGCACCAGTGACTGCAGTAATTCGATGAAGCGCTTGTCCTCTTCGGCGCTCCAGGGATGCGTCTCTACCTCTTCGCCTGTCAGCGGAACGAAGCCGTCTTTATACAGCTGCACGAGCATGTTCGCCGTCGCTTGGCGCGTCCGAAGGGCTTGGCCGGCATGGAATTCGCTGTTAAGCACCTGAGCGATGGCTTCGCAGTCGGGCCTGCCCTTTTGTCGTCCGGATACGTGACGGAGCGTCGCCGCCAATTCCGCTAGGCGTGCTCGTTCAGACTGTGGCCATTCCACGATGCCTGCCGCCCGGCGGCCGACAGCGAGACCTCTTTTGACGCCGGCCTCCTGATTACGAGAGGCGATCTGTGTATACTCCGGATCGCCCAATACCTGCTGAAGAACGCTCGCCACAATATTGGTGGCGGTCTTTTCATCCTTTTCGAATGAATCCGGCAATACGGCCTGCGCCACTAATCGGAACGACAATAGGTTCCGTGCGGAAGCCACGATGCGGTCGACAAGATTGGAGTCTTGCAGAATTTCTTGCACCTGTCCTTGAATGATGCGGATCATGAGCACCATCCGTATGCTGCCAACCATATCGCTTGGTGCTGGGGTGCTTGGGGGCGAAGATGGCGCGTTTCGCATACGGTCAATATTCGATGATTAGTTATGTCTGTCAATGATCAGGATGACGAAGTGAGAGAGCGTCAGTTTTTCCGCAGCAGCGGGGCAATACAGCACCGCACCGAACCCTGCATCTTCGCGTCGCCCCAAATGCGCCAGACTTCATACCGTCGATCTACCAGTAGATCGCACACAGGACTGTCGGGGGCCAATACCAATCGTGGATTCACCCAAAAGAGGTTTAATATGGGACGATGATGGTGTTTGACGATGTCTGTGAAGGCGCCCGCACCGAACTCCTGTTCCATGACCAAGGCAGATCTGTTGCTCATACGGCGTCGGTGCCACAAGAACGACTGATCGGGGAGTGGGGCAACAGCGCAGTCGAGATGGACTTCATAGTGACAGACGTGCAAGGCGCGCTCTCGAACCGTTCGCATCTGGGTAAGAATTTCCTGATCAATCGAATGTGGATCTTCGCAGTGGCTCGATTCGGATGGATCCTCCTTCCAGGCGTCGTAGCCCACGATGGCACGACCCCCGGGCAACAGGAGTACATTGCCGCCGTGGACCAGGCTGCTGCTATGGGGAATGTTACGCTGCTTCAGAGCGTCGGCCATGTAGGCGTCCTCACCGCGGCGGCCGGGGCTATGAATGGGGCTCACAAACACGGCGTCATCAATCACGATGACTGGATCACGTGCATACACTGGTTGAATTTCTTTAGCGGGGTCAGGAGGGGGTTGAATCAGTTCGACACCTTCACTGCGTAACAGTTCGGCGAGCGTCATCTGTATACCGTTACGCCGACAGTAGAGTTCCGCCCCCGCGCGCGGATACACAATTGCAGCCTGAAGTGGACTCCATTCATCCGCGACGTGTGGGATCAGGGTATGCATACGAGTGTTGTATAATACTCATTTCTGCCAGTCGCGCCTCTGGTCATCGTTTCAGCTATCATTGGGTACATTCTTCTCCATGAGTGTTACCTTCCTCTTGGGCATTCATACCCTCTCGGCCGTCTTGGCGGCCGTGGTGCTTTTTGAATACTGGCGTGTCTGTCGCGACCGTGCGGCGTTGCTGGCTATTTTGGGTCATGACGGCGGTTTTCACATTCGATCCATCATCTTGGTGGTCTCGTATATTTTGTCGCTGGTGGTCATCGCCCTTGTGTCCGTCTGGATCGTCTCCTTACTCCCCGTCGCGTGACCGACCCCCTCGCTTCCTTGCCGTGGCGCTTTAAGGGCAAGTTACCGGCCATCGGTGCCGGCGAGCGGTTGCTGCGCCGCTCGCACGGCCATTGGATTCGTCATCTGCTGCCCATGTTTATTGCCCTGTTACTGGCCACTACTGCGGCAACGATGTTGTGGAGTGCCGCTTCGCTGGCTCCCAATGATCCCGTCTCGGCCCGCAGCTTTCTGCTGGTCGGCCTCTTATTGGGTCTGGCTGTGCTTCATTGGTTCTTTCATCTTTTCTTAAGCGACAGCGTTAGCGAGGTATTCCTGACGAATAAACGCATTTTGCGTTTCACTTGCCGACTTTGGCTACTCGACGATCTCGACGAAACGGTGTTGGCGCGCATTAAGGTGGTAGAGATTCAGCGTCGCGGCATTCTGCAACAGTTACTCGATTACGGTGAACTTCGTTTTGATACCAGCGACAGCCGCGGTATTGCCTTGATTCCGCACCCTAAGACTTGGGCGGCCGATATCGAGGCACAGGTTCGTTAAGCCGGCCACGCTGCTATGCTTGGTCTATGCAGGGCACCCTTTCAGAGCAAGAGATCGACGAGCTGCTGACTCGGGGCACGTTGGGCCACCTGGGCTGTGCCGACGGTGATCGCCCGTACGTGGTGCCCATGGCCTACGTCTTTCGCGACGGTCACCTCTATGGCCAAACGACGACCGGTCAGAAGGTGGAGATGCTGCGTCGCAATCCCGTGGTTTGCTTCCAGGTACAGAGCCACGAGAGCGGTCGTTGGTGCAGCGTCATTTGCTGGGGCAGATTTGAGGAATTGGCGTTCGATGAACTCGTGCCATCCGAGGCCGTAGAAATTGTCCATCTGTTATCGGAGCGCCTCAGTGGTATCCAGCAGGCCGTTGGGGTCGATATCCCCTTCGCCTTTGGCACGAAGGAGGTGGAACCGTTAAAAGTGAATGAGAAGGAGTCCACGCTCTTCCGGATTTCCATCACCGAGAAGACCGGCCGATTTTTTGAAGCCTGAATACCTTTTCCTTCTATGCCCAAGCGCGTCCGCGAACACCTTCATCATTGCGCAAAGAGTCTCACCTGCGTGACGGGCGTGGTGCTTATTTGGACCGGCATCGGTCTACTGCTTGAGTACGTCCAAGAGCTATTTTTTGTCGGGCAGGAGCCGCTCCTGGCCATTCTCGCGATTATCGGCGGTGTTCTCATTTTGTACTTGCCCGACAAAGATCTCGACGAATTAGGCTGAGGCTACCTGGTCATGACCGCTCAGTCGTCGATGCGTGTGGAGACTTCCTCAAAAATGTCATACGACAGTTCGGCCATGATCGACATGATGTTGTTCGTGTCCTGGCCACGCGTCATCATGCACAGCAGATAGGGGAATGGCGGAGCATAGACGATGCCGCAATCGTGAAGCTGCACCTCGTGGTTCTCGGTATCGAGGAAGCCGAATTTATGCGCCGTCACTATGTTCTCTGGCACTCCGGCCTCAATGGCATACGAAAATTCGACGTCGGCAAGTAGGGCTAGGGCCCGTTGTGACATTTCGCGGTTCAAGTACGAAGCGTTGAAGAGCGAGCGGAAGAGCGACGCGTACGATTTGACGGTGAGAAAATGAGAGCCGTCGGAATTCTGCAGCGAGATGCCCAGATCAATGAAGGTCTGATCGAGCACGCCCGGCCAGTGTGCCTCCAGATACAAGCGCAATAACTCTTTGGAGGAGTTATCGGAATAGACGATCATGCGCCGCAGCACTTCCTCGATGGTGTAGTTTTGACCCAAGACCAATGTCTTCGTCTGGTCGAACACATTCTGCCCCGGAGGAATGGAATCCTTTAGACCTACCTCTTCTTGTAGCAGGGCGGGGTTGGTTTCGGCCTGCTTCAAGAGAGCGATCATGATGGGTACTTTCAGCAGGCTGGCCGGGGCAAAGTGTTCCTGTTCATTCAGGCCGAAGATCGGACCGTTTTCCAAGTCACGGAAGTAGAAGGTGACATGCGTGGCTTGGCCGCTCTTCTGCCAGCGATCGACTTTCCCTTTTAACCTTGCCAGCAGAAGGTCGTACTCCTGTTTCTTCGACGGCTCGTCGGCTTCGCAGCGACGTCGGGCGTTGAGGAGGAAAAATGCGGTATTGCACTCTTTTTCGTGGTTTTTTTCGAGGACAAGCTGAAAAGTGAGAGCGCCGCCGATCAGCAAGCTGATGATTCCGAAAGACGAGAGTATGAGGGCGCCACGGCGGCTGGAGAGCGAATCCATAGCGAGAATTGTGCCGTTCTCTATCGGCTTTCTCAAGAAGGCCCTGCCGCTGCGTGTTGACGCCCATAGAAAGGAGCAGGCGCGGTGTACGTACCATCGCAAGCCTGTGATGCGTCAGTCTGCGTGGATATGGCAGCAAGAATGGCAACAGGAAGCCGCCCCTCTGTGAGGAGCGGCGTGCCGGCCGAAACCGGCGGTGAAACTTAGAAGTACATGCTGATCGTCGGCCACGCGCTCGCGTCGATCCGGTTACGGACTTCGTCGCCGATCTGGGCACTGGTCAGGTCCCAGTCCGCGTCTTCGTCGAGGTTGCACAGCATGTCGATGATCGCGTCGCGCAGCGGGTTGGTGATCGATCCGGTCAGGTCGAGGCAGAGGGCATCGGCCAGGTCGCGGGTGCCGGTGCCGCCATAGCCCCAAGCGTACTCCGCCCCCGCAGCCATGCCTGGCGGCGGTCGCAGGTTAACGCCGTCCACGGTCACGGAGCGCGGATCCGCGGTCGGGTCCGTGCGGTCGATGCGTCCGGCGTACTGTTTCACAGCCTTCGCCACCATCGGTGGGTACTCCAAGAAGGGAAAGTGCGGGCGACCCGGTTGGGCCGGGCACATGATAAGAATTCTTGTCGTCCGTGCAATCTCTTTCCTGCCAATGTTCATAGCCCTCGCAAAGGCAGTACAGAGGGCAAATGGTCGATGTTAACGCTGAATGGCCAGGGCCAGGGCGATGATCTTTGCTACCTCGGCTCGGTTGATCGGCGCTTCGGGGCGGAACGTGTCTTTTCCGCTGTCGCCGCTTACAATGCCAAGTTCCGTGGCCGTGGCGATTGCCGCCGCGTCAGGTGACTCTGCGTCCACGTCTGAATACGGGAGATCGCCGGCGCTCATCGGGAAGTGCAGCGCCTCCAGTACCGTGCGAACCACAACACCTCGCTGGGCGGGTGCATCGGCAGCAACACGTCCGGAAAAAGCGGAGAATTCGGCAGTCTTTACCTGCGCCAAATAGCCGTCCGCCCAACGTGGGCCGCTGGCTTCCTGTACCTCTTCTCCTCGCAGGAGCAGCGCTACTTTCGCCAGTTGGCCGAGCGTGATGGAGTCGCCGGGTCCGTACTGTCCGGTGGGGGAGCCGCGGCTGTCCTTGTAGCCCGAGAAGATGCTGCGGGTGATCATCTCGTGCACCGCGCACGCAAACCAGGCGTCGGTCGGCACGTCATTATAGGTGACGCTCAAGCTGGCAACTGCCAGCTGCAACCTGCCGTCTGAGTGGGGCAGGGAATCGGCCGAGCATGCGGCCGGTGCGGCCGCGTGGCCGAGGTCGGCAGTGATGGCGCGACGGGAGAGCGTGTCGACAACAGGGGGACTGGTGCAATTACTTCCCCGGCAGCCGCCTGCTCGGGCCGCTCCCGGGGCGCCGGTCGAGACGATTGGTGTTCCAAACAGGGCGAACGACGAGAAGTGCGTGGTGGTGCAACTCAGGCGGTTGACCGAGGGGAGCCGGCTGCAGGTCAGCTCCTCCCAGGCGGTTGCACCCGACCCAAAGCGGTAGGCCGAGAGTGACGCTTCGTCGAGGGTGGCGATGTCGTCATTGTTATAGGCGAATGTAATCGTCAATGGCTGGTCAAACTCGGTCACGGGCGTGGCATCTGGGCAATAGGCCGATAGGTTCATGGCATCCACAATGTCGTCCTTGCCCGTCGGCGCTCCTAAGGCCTCCTTCACAGCTGTCGTTTCCAGCGACTTGATTTGGAACGCGGCGCCAGAGGCGCAGGTGGCGTTGCCGCTCACGTAGCCAGCGGGCACCTGCAACATCAGCGTCGCGCCCGAGAGTGTAATGTCGGTTGAGGAGCCGGTGGAATTGGGGATCACATTGGTGCCCGTACCCACCATCACCTCGGCATTGCCCGCGCAGCCGGGTGTAGTGAACGTACCGCCGGCTTCGGTGGTACTGTTTGAGGCTGCATCGGCGGAGATGAGGCTGTAGTGGTACGTGGTGCAGGGCAGTAGGCCGGTGATCGTCTTCGTGTGAGAACTCACGCGCGGCGACGTGTCTGTTTCTGTGGTCAGAATGCCGTAGCTCGAGGTGGGTCCAAAGTTCACTCGCGTGGAGGCATTCTCGTCCGTGGTCCAGGTAATGACGACCGACGTGGATGTGGAGGCGAGTGCCGATACCGGGGTGATAACAGGCGGGGTTCGATCGCGAATGGTGACCGTGACGGTGATGGTGTCGGTGCCGCCTGAGCCGTCGGAAACTTGCACCACAAAACTATCGGAACCGTGATAGTTGGCGGTGGGAACGTAGGTGATAGCCTTACTCTCGCCGTCGCCGCTGGCCGTGGCGGTGCCGTGCGACGCTGGGCTCGAGATGCTCCAGCTAAGCACCTGAAAGTCGATGTCCGTGGCGTGCAGCGTGAGTGCGAAGGCGGTTGGAGTGGCATCTTCGTCCATCGTGACGCCCGTCCCTGTGCCTTCCGTAATGACAGGCGGCGTGTTCACGGCCGTAAAGTCGATGTTGCGGAACGTCGAGTTGCTGCCGTCTTGGCCGTCGTCCACGGTGAAGGTGATGGTGCGGGTTGTTGTGTCCGGATTAGCATTCGAATTAGCGTATCGTACCGTGCGTAGCGCGGCCTGATACTGGCTGACGGTGGCCGTTCCGGTCAGTTCCAGCGTGCCCGCGGCATACGCCCCGGAAATGCCGCTTTGGTTGGTAAAGAGCAGCGAGTCCTCGCCGCCGTTGTAGCCCGCGGAAATCGAGACGGTGGCACCGGCGAGGGTGGTGTCATCCACGTCGGTGATCGTGAGGCCGTTGTCGATGACTGCCGACGCGGTTCCACTCACGTAGTTCAAGGTTGGACGCGTGGTGGCGGGAAAGAGATATGCTTGAGGGATCACTTGTGTTGCCTGTCCCGGGTAGGCCCAGCGCAACTGCGCCACTTCGCCGCCGCCGCGCTCGTAGAATTCCATGCGGATGTCGTAGAGTTGGCTGCCTGTCAGCGTCACGGGTGAGGCGGTGTCGATGGTGGTCCCGTGTAGCGTCCAGTTGTTGATGATGAGCGTATCGTTCACCCATAGACGCACGCCATCGTCGCTGGCGGTACTAAAGGTGAAGCTACCCGACACGGGTGCCTTCACTTGACCGGTCCAGCGCACGCTGAAGTTCTCCTCGTTCAGTCCTGGTACCCCAAAATTATTATTGAAATTGATGGTGGGGTCGATGCGGAGATAGGTGGTGCCCGTGAGGTCCCACGCGTTGATGTAGTACGTGGCGGCCAAGCCGTAGCCGGTATCGCCGCTTATTGTCTGCAAAAGAGGTGTGTCGTTTACGGCTGTGATCGAGATGGTCGCCGTCGAGGCGGGTGAATTCAGCGTCTCGTCCTGCACGTCCACCACCACGTACAAAAAAGTGGCGTTCGTCTCGCGGTTGGAATCTGGGCGGAAGCGCAGGTCGACCTTTCCGGCCGTTAAGCTGAGTTTGGTACCGGCACTACCGAGCGTAATCGTTCCGCCGGCACCGTCCCACAGCGTACCGCCGTCCACAGAGAGGATGCGGATTTTACTCGGCGTACCGCCGTCTGTGTCGGTGAGCGTTGGCACAATCAGGCGGATGTTTGCCTGTTCCGGTTGCACGGCGTCTTCGGTAATGCTGACCGCCCCTTCGCCCACTGGGTTCACCACAGTGGCGCTTCCGCCGGCGCTCGGTACCGCCGCGTGGGCCACGCCAGTCCAGATTAGGAGGGCAAGGAAAGTACACCAGCCGGCGGCCATGGGTCGTCGCATTAACGAGAATCGTACCATGGTTTTTCGCACACTTGGAATTGCCCTGATGGTCAAAATCACGATTGGCCGATGGTTGTGAGTGATGGATTAAGGAGATCTCCGTTCCGGTTGTACATGGGTAGGCGATCGTGATGACCGCATTGCCCTCTTTTGCCCATGAACCACGCGGGGCGCCATCGGCATGACGTGGTACTATCGACTCATGCAAAAGATCATCCCGCATCTTTGGTTTGATACGCAGGCCGCCGAGGCCGCTGAATGGTATGTTGCCGCCTTCGGCAAGGGTTCCAAGATCACGAGCAAGACCGTCCTGACGGGCACCCCCTCGGGCGATTGCGACGTGCTCGCCTACGAGCTGCGCGGCCACAAGTTCATGTCCATCAGCGCCGGCCCGTACTTCAAGCTGAACCCCTCGGTCTCGTTCATGCTCAACTTCGACCCGTCGGTCGACCCCAAGGCCCGCGAGGATCTCGAGGCGCTCTGGGCCACGCTGTCGGAAGGCGGCAATGCCCTCATGCCCCTGCAGGAGTACCCCTTCAGCAAGCTCTACGGCTGGATCCAGGACAAGTATGGCGTCTCCTGGCAGCTCATTTTGACCAATCCCGAGGGTGAGCCTCGTCCGTTCCTGATGCCGTCGCTCATGTTCACGGGCGACATCACGGGCAAGGCGGAGGAGGCGATCGATTATTATGTCTCCGTCTTCAAGAATTCCAAGCGCGGCATGACGGCGCATTACCCGCCCGGTGCTTCGCCGGAGCCCGCGGCCAAGGTGATGTTCGCCGACTTCATGCTGGAGGGGCAGTGGTTCACGGCCATGGACAGCGGCCACATGCATACGTTCGGTTTCAGCGAGGCGGTATCGCTGCTGGTGAAGTGCGCCGACCAGGCGGAGATCGACGCCCTCTGGGCCAAGCTCTCGGCCGTGCCCGAGGCCGAGCAGTGCGGCTGGTGCAAAGACAAGTTCGGCCTCTCCTGGCAGATCAACCCGGCCAACATGGAGGAGATGATGGCCGGCGACCCGGCCGCCGTGAAGCGCGTCACCGAGGCCTTCCTCAAGATGAAGAAGTTCGACCTCGCCGCGCTCGAGAAGGCATACCGCGGCTGACCGCGTATTCTTCCAACGACAAAAATGCCCCTCTTCGCGAGAGGGGCGGCGTGGTGTGCGATTAGCCGACGATGACTCGGCCATTGATCACGGAAAACTTCATGGGCAACGTCTGAGTGGAGAGCGCGATGAGAACGTTCTGCGTTTTGCCGTAGTGCACTACGGCGATCCAGCGTTCCGTATTGTCGAACATGACCGGAGTCTGACAGAGAGTCGTATACGCACCGTTCGCTAACTTATGAATGAATACGCACGGTACGTATGGACCGAGCCGAGCCAGGATTGCGCAGCAGCAGAGGCAGCCGCAAAAAAAGCAGAACAGTGCCACATACGCGAGCAGCCAAAGATCTACCATGTAGCGCTCTTTCTTCTCTTTAATTGTGAAAAAGATCAGATTTCCGGGGAAATCCTAGAATATCTTCACGTATTCTCAAGTCAGACGCGTCGATGTGATGGGATGATTGCTTTATTCGATTCCCAGCAGGCGTCGGTACTCCGCGGCCGTGAGAGGGCCTTCGGTAATCGCCGTGTCTTCGTTGACGTAGTAATTCTCGCGCAGGTCCAGGCGGAGATGCTGCAGACTGGGTGCGGCGAGGAGAGCGCGGATCCCTACTGCATCAAATCTGTTCCTTTGCAGGTTTAGCATTTGAAGTCGCGGGATTTGCGTGGAGTTGGTCAAAAGCGGGATATCCTCGTTTCGCAGGCCATGATTGTTGAGATGCAAGGTATGCAAGTGGCCAATGAGGGGCGAGGACAGGAATGATTCCAGGAGGTTTGGCGAGTCTTGATCTGGACGGAAGTACCATTGGCCCACTGCCCAACCTAGCCGTTCTGCCTCGTACGATTGCGTGACGTTTGGAAGGGCGAAATTCTGCAGATGCTCCAAGTGTGGGCAGTGGTTGAGTGCCGGCACAAGGTGGTGCAGCACGTCGCCCATATCATCGAGTTCGAGGGTGCTCAACCGCGACAGGTGGGGGCAGGCCAGTAGGCGTTCCCAGCATGTTCCTGCGTTTTTGATGTACATGCCGCGCAGCGATGGCAGCAGTCGGAAGAGTGTGGGCGCCTGGGCGATGAAAGCTTCGGCATCCATAACAGCTAGCGACGGCAGGCCGTGTCGGAATTCTATGATGCTGGCTTGCACGCCATACTCCTCCAGCATGGTCTTCAGGTTTGCTTCGACCTGCTGCTGCAAGTGGAAGTTTGGTTGCACATCCCGGTTCTTCTCTCGCTGCAGCTCATGGTGCATGAAGAGGACTTGGGGGTCTTCCTTGCCGAGGCGTTCCTCTAATTGATCCGCGTACATAGCGGGCAGTTCCTCGTCGTCGGGATGATCGCCGATCTCTTCCAGCATGCCTTGTTCGTTGGCGGGTCGAATGAGCGGTAGCTGCTCCGGTGCGGCATCTTCGGCTAGCGGCTGATTCTCCTCGTTCTCCTCTATGATCGGTTCGAGTAGGCGTTGCAGTTGGGTTCGTACCTGGCGCTGCATCGGCTCCGGAATGCCTTCGCCGTATCGTAAGCCATGGAAGGCAAGGTGAAGGGGCTCCATCATGGCACTCACCGCATCATCCAATTGCCGTCGACCAGAGGTGGTCGCCAGTGCCCGTCGCGCAGTGGTTATGATCGTATCTGGCGACGCGCCCTCTGAAACTTGCCGAAGCAGTTCGTCAGCTTGCTCTTTGGTGACAGTGAGTTTGTTCATAGATTTTAATTATTATACAACATTATAATATTTTATGCAAAGTCTGTGATTTTGGTAACGCGTGCGCGTGCAGAGCCATGCATTCCTATTTGTAACCTTTTTGCCTGCCTGCCGTAGTATGGGTATATGCAGCGTCTTCTCCTTTCCGTACTGGTTCTCCTCTTGGTTCTTGTTGGCGGTTTCTACGCGTTCAACGCCTACATCTACGCCCAGAAGCAGGGCGACCCCAACGACGTCCGTTCCTACCGTGGCAGCCTGACGGGCCAAGTGGTCTGCTTACCGCACGTCAACACCGACGGTCCGACTACCCTTGAGTGCGCTCTGGGGTTGAAAACCGATGCCGGCGAGCACTATGCGCTCGACCTGGCCTTGCTCTCACAGCAGCAGACGCCGCCGGAGACCGGCGAGCGCATCTCCGCCAATGGTCTCATCACGCCCGTCGAGATGCTGAGTGCCGATCACTGGCGGAAATATGACATCGAGGGAATTTTCTCGGTGACGGACTCAGTCCAGAAGTTCTGAGTTTCTGGTGTAAGCTTCGGCCATGAACATGTTCAAGCCAACCAAGGCTAAGACTGTTGCCGAATACCTCAAGGCGCTTCCGCCCGAGCGGCGCGAGTTAGTCGAGTTCCTGCACAGCTTCATCCAAAAGGCGGTACCGAGTTTAAAGCCGCACTTCGCGTCGAATATGCTCGGTTACGGCTCATTCCCGTATACCAATTACAAGAAGGAGCTGATCGAGTGGCCTGTGGTGGCGCTGGCCAGCCAGAAACAGTACGTCAGTCTCTATGTGTGCGCCGTGAAGGACGGCAAATATTTGGCCGAGATGCACGCCAAAGAGCTTGGCTCGGTGAGCGTCGGCAAAAGCTGTATCCGTTTAAAGAAGCTGAGTGATCTGCACCTGCCGACGTTGAAGAAGATCATTCAGGCCGCCGCGAAACAACCCGGCTTCGCGGGCATAGGGGCGCATTAAAATTCTGCATGCTGGGGCTCGTTTCAGGTTGGTCGGCGGCATGCTCCACCAGGGCAAGCAGGTTGATGCTCGGGCACGCGGATGACGCCCAGGCGCTGTAACCAGCGGTAGATGGTGCACCCGGCGCAGATGCCAAGTGCCGATTCCATCCACATAAACGTCAGGCACGTGAGGCAGATGGCGAAGGGGAGCCAGCCGCGGACGTGCAAAAATACACTCACCACCAGCATGACACTCGATAGAGCGAGTCCGATACTCCAGGCGAAGCGCTTTTGGGCGGCGCCGACCCACTCTGGGCGTTGTTTTCTTGTTGCCCATCGTCCGGCGACGCCGAAGATGCTGTAATGCGGACCAAAAACGGTCTTCAGGAGGAAATCGAGCCAGAAGAGCGGCACGACGATCATGAGTGGCGTGTAGTTGCCGGTGGAGCGAATGGCGAAGAAGGTCACGACGCCGATGAGGAACATGATGCCGGCCGTCGCTCGCACCGCGCGTTCATTTACCACTCCATAGGGGGCGGGGTGTCCGTCGATGGTGAGGCCGGGGATGATGGTGCCGTACGTCATAGTCGGGGGTTATTTCTTCAAGACGGAGAGGATGGTGCGCATCTCTGCGCGGTCGCGGGAGGGTAGAGCGCGCACGCCTGCGTTTTTCAGCAGCATCTGTTCCACAATCTCCGTCCGCGCGGACGCAAAGGAGGTCGTGATGGATTTCAGCAGGTGAGCGACGTCTTCGCAGGGGTGCTGCTCAGAGATATAGCCTTTTAAAGCGTCAATTTGACCCTGAATGCGATTGAGGTGCTTGAGAATGTCGGCGCAGTTGTCAGCCATGCGTACGGGGAAGATGTGTACATACTATACCCCCTACCCTATATATGGCAATGACTAAGCAGCCCTCTTATTTCACTATCACTATGGCAGCTACTATCGTCATTATTGCTTTAAATAGTAAATTATAGTATAATTATGAAATATCTCCACCCTCCTCCTTACGTATGAAGTGTCGCCCCGCCGCACGTTCCCACACTCGTTCCGTTCTCTTCTCTGTGGGCATCGCCGCGCTGGCGACCATGGGGTTGTATAGCCTGGAAGGCGCGCGCGTGTTGCCGCTTGAAGGTCAAGCTATGCCCATCTACGGCACGCTGCCTGAGCCTCGTGTTTCCTCCTCTCGCCCGGCATCGCAGTCGTCTTCGAGGTCTAAGACGAATCGGGCGGAGCAACGCCATTCATCTGCGGCCGTACGTTCCTCCTCGAGATCGGCCGTGGCTTCGTCCTCGTCCTCGCGCATTGCCTCTTCTTCATCCAAGTCGATGAACCTCACGTACCTCACTCGGACCGACTCTGGCCAGGAGAAGACGTACCCTTGGCAGACGAGAACCATGGAGATGCGGGTTCATTGGAGCGATGGCACCTTCGGCACTCTGCCTGCGGAATGGACGGTGGCGTACCCCACCCGTACTGTGAAGTTGTCGGCCTGCTCCGGCTTAGGCGCCTGCCAATGGATGCCAGAGGATCTCGGCAAGACGACGGTTACCGCCACATATCAAGATAAGACCGGCAGTCTCGTCTACGACACGGCGAATGTCAGCGTGCCTCTCCAGCCGATTCCGGCCTTCACTGATGAGTTGCCCTCATGGGCCAAGCAATCAATCATCGGCATGGCCCGAGTGGGCGTGGTGAAGGGCTACGACGATGGCCGATTTGCTCCCGCAGACGCCGTCACCAAGGGGCAGTTCGCCGTCCTCGTGCAGCGCGCTTTCGCCGTGCGCAACGGCAAGGACGAGAAGGCCTGTCCCACCCACACCGGGGGCCCGGCCAAGGACCACTTCGCCTACGGCGCCTTCTGCCTCTTCTTACGTAACGCCTGGAACCTGCAGTGGGCCACGGACCTTGACGCGCCAATTATGCGCAAGGATGTCGCCATGCTCCTTTACGACCTGAGTCCAGAGGACGATCCGGGCGGCATCCGCGACATGACGAAGAACTTCAAGGCCCAGCTGCACGCCGATGTCTCCGCGAAGGACGAGTTCTATTGGGCGAGCCTCTACTCTGAGTTCACGGGCTTACTGATGGGCAACGACGAGAACCGCTTCCTTCCCAATAACGGCGTAAACCGCGCCGAAGCCGCGCAGATCATGCGCCGCTATTTGGAGAACGTGCTGTTCCGCTGAGCAGAGAAAGCTCTTGGTTGCCGTTGATAAATATTGAATAACAATAAATATACATTGTTATTCAATATATTTGTGCTATCGTGGCGCAGATCCGCTTACTGCTTCTCCCATGAACCTCGCTGTCATCAAGCGCGTGCCGACTCTCTTCCTTCGGGGCATTGTCCTCCTCCTCGGAGTGATCGTGTTGATCTTTTGTGTTTTTGTACTGCCGCAAGCATGGAATGGAGGAACGGGCGAATTCCCACTTGCAGATCGGGCTGTGCTCTTGATTGCAATTGGCATGTACACCACTACCGTCCCATTTTTTATCGGTTTGTGGCAAACGCTGCAGATTCTGAGTGCCATTGATCGCAACGCTGCTTTCTCGAACTCTTCCGTGCGGGCGCTGACGATTATCAAATGGTGTGCGGCGATGATCTCCATGTTGTATGTCGCCGGCATACCGCTGCTCTATCCAATTGCCCAGGTCGAAGATGCGCCGGGCATGATTATTATGGGCGCGGTCGTCGCCTGTGCCCCTATTACCGTTGCGGTGTTTGCTGCTGTGCTCCAGAAGCTTTTGCAGAGCGCTATCGAAATACAAGCCGAGAACGACCTTACCGTGTAATTCCCATCACATGCCTATCATCATTCATCTCGACGTTATGCTGGCCAGGCGCAAAATGAGCGTTACCGAACTGGCAGAACGAGTCGGCATCACCATGGCCAATATCTCCATCCTCAAAAATGGCAAGGCGAAGGCTATTCGCCTAAAGACGTTGGAGTCTATCTGTCTGGCCCTTAATTGCCAGCCGGGTGATATCTTGGAATATCGGTCGAAGGTCATTGATTGATGTGTTCATCAGCCAGCACACGAAAACCCAAACCGTTTCTGCAAGCGTGCGTTGAGACGCTCCAGTGCTGATTGATCGGTGCTAAATCGTTTGGCGACGCGGCTGCACGTGCGCTCCTGTAAGGGTGAATTCATGGCGGCGGCGTGCGTGGCAGAGGAGCGGGAGCTGGACGAAGCCGAGGCCGACGATCGCGACATGAGCATCTCCACGATTTTCTTATTTCCATCCTTGCCCCGCGTTCCGCCAGAGCCTTGTTGCCGTTCCTCGCTGCTAGAGCTGCTTGCACGTGGCGTGGCTGCGCCGAAGCAGGCGTCGATGCCGTCGGCAATCTCGGCAATTTCATCGGGGTAGAGCTCGTAATTGTACACGCGCACATCGTCGATGAGTCCGTCCCAACGTTGCGCACCGTCGGTGCCGTAGCCAATGGTCAGCACGGCGTTGGAGGTGAGCGAGGTGAGCGAGCCCGTGCCGGAGCCGTCTTGGGCGCCGTCCACATACAGTTTGATGGCGCCGGTATCTTTCTGTCTGGTGGCGCAGACGTGCGTCCATTCACCGGTGTTGATGGCCGTGGCGCCATGCACGCCAAAGTCGGAGGAACCGTTGCCATTTCCGAATGTGAGGCGCTCGTTGGCGTCCATGCCAAGGCCGAAGTCGTTCGCCGCACCGCCCGTTTCGGCATGTGCGATCGCCCGACTAAGGTAATGTTGCGTTCCCGTGCCGGCTCCCTGGGCGGTTGTTTTGATCCAGGCACAGATGGTGAAATCGTCTGCCACCGGCCGGTTCGCATCCACTCGAGAATCTGTGCCATTGAAGGCGAAACTGTATGGATTCAAAAAGCCTGTCGTCGGGACATCTTCCGAGAGTGTCACGTTGGTGCCCGTGGCGTTGTATCCGTTGCCCGTGGCGTCGGCCGGCGTGCTTGGGTTTGCGTCGAACTTCCAATAAGCCTCCAGTAAACACGCGTTCCTGCCTACGATCTCCATCGTGGTCGCAGGCGCGCCGTAATCGCCATCTGCGTTTCTGGCGAAGATGGAATAGTAGTAGCGCACGCCCGGGGTGAGGT
The DNA here is from genome assembly GCA_964648045.1 of uncultured Candidatus Peribacteria bacterium. Classification (GTDB taxonomy): domain Bacteria; phylum Patescibacteriota; class Gracilibacteria; order Peribacterales; family Peribacteraceae; genus JAGOUB01. Next base: position 3,477 of record CAZYNU010000020.1, on the reverse strand, counting down.
TGGTGTCGTTGAACGACGTTCCGGTCAGCCCCGTTGCCACCGCCACGCCTTCTGTTGGGCTGGACGGATAGTCGGACGTGCTGCGACGGATGGTGATCGACGCGAAGGCAGCGTTATCGGGATTCGTCCAACTCAGCGCAACGCTCGTATCTGATGAAACGGCGAGCGCATTGGTGGGGGTGCCCGGGAATGATACGTCCGTCCAAAAAAGAAGAGGAAAGCCGGCCGTTTCCAGCCAGACCGCTCCAAAATCCCAACTGGAAAGCGGCGCATTCAACCGGCTGTAAAAATCCGATTCGTCGCCTGCCTGGCTGCAGTCAGTACCTCCGCTACTCGCATCTGCTCCGATGCACGGCGTGCTGAGTGAGACGACGTTTTCGACGGCGCAGGCCCCGGAGAGGTAGCCGACGATCTGCCCAATTTCGGCGCTGCCGGCGACGCTGCCGGCAAAGAACGAGTCTCGTACTAGGCAGGTGGTAGGCCCGCTGCCCATCGAGCCGATCAGGCCGCCGCCCGAGAAGTCGGCGTTGACGGTGTTATTCGAGTAAAGATTGGCCAGAATCATGCTCGAGCCAGCCGAGGTGTAACCGGCGATGCCTCCCAACATTTCTCCAAAAACGGGCGTCGTGATTGATGAATCGCGGCTGTAGACGTCGCTCATATTGCCGCCTGTCCATCGGCCGACGATGCCGCCGCCGTAACGGATATCGATTTCCACAAATCCGTTTGTCGTATATGACCGTTCTAAGGTGGTGTTGTTTGTTTCTCCAAATAGTCCTCCGGCACTCATGTCACCTAAGATTGTGAAGTTGTCTGCGCTCACGTTCCGGATCGTGGCGTCGTACGCGACGCCGGCCAGTGCGCCTACTTCCATAAAGCCAGAGATGGAGAAGTTGGCCAGATGCAGGTTCTCGACGGTCCCTCCGTCGATCAATCCGAAGAGACCGCCGGGTGAATGTCCGCTCATCGAAACGTTGCTGATGGTGTGCCCATTGCCGTCGAACGTTCCACTAAAGCCATTGCCGTACGTGCCAATCGGCTCAAAGGTGAAGCCGTTGCAGTTAATATCCGCGGACAGTTCATAGTCATCTCCTAGTGCCAAGTTGATACCTTGCAGTTGTGAGCAGTCGTCAACTGCCGTAGCGGCCAGTACTGTTGTGTTCGACAAGAGCGCTCCGGTCGAAAGTAGTCCCAATAGGTATACAATGCGACGATTCATGCCTGCAAACGATAGCTGTCATTGTGGGACGTTCGCATTGGCGTCCACGGAATTCTGTTTTTCTGTCTTATTACAGCCAGTGTCCGTCGTTGCTCAGGCGCCATCGCACGAGAATCCAAATCGTTTGAGGAGTCGCACATTGACGCGCTCAAGTAACGTCGGGTCGACCTGGAATCTTTTTGCGACGCGCTCGCAGACGCGCGTCATGAAAGAGGACGGTGTACTAGTTCCGTTGCTACTGCTTGATGGCGCGGCGGGAGCAGCTGGCCGGCCGGGGCTGCCTCTGCGTCCACCTCCACCTCCACCTCCACCACTTCCGCCTCCATTCGACGTTCCGGTTTGTGATGACGCGCTCGATGACGAAGAGGAGCTGCTACTCGACGCAGGCGCGCCGCCTACTCGCCAGTCGGTTTGCACTTTAAAATCCGACGATCCGCAGCTGTCGTCGTTGTCACAGTGAAAGCTGATGCGTCCAAGCAGGCTGCCGGATGCATAGCCGCGGAAGAAGCCGTCGGCGTCGATGGTCACTCCGTCGAAGTCGATCCAGCCGGTATGTTCGCCCCAAGCGCTGCCCGAGAGGGTGCCGCTGCCATTGTTGACCACACCGCTGCCGTCGGGGTCTAGGTTGATCCAGCCGTAATTCTCATTCCAGGCATAGCCCGTCAGGCCGTCATCCGTCACGGATACGCCACCCCCTGAAGGATTAAAATTGATCCAACCGGCATTCTCGCTCCAGGCATATCGATGCGTGTTGCTCATTCCGGCTGCCATCGCCGTGCCCGCCACAAAGAGGAAGAAAAAAGCCGGCAGGGCGAATTTATTCATGGGCTGCGCGCTGAAGAGCTTCGATGTCTTGCTTGAGTTGGTGAAGTTCGTCACGCAGGCGCCGCACTTCCGGCAGATCGGTGATGACCGGCCCCGGAACCAGGGCTACATTCACGACGGTGGCACCCAATGTGGGGTCGTTTTGCCAGGCCTGGCCCACCACAAGGTCGTCGGGCGTGAGGGCGTTCTGGTCTTTGGCTATGCCCATGCCGTCATTGCGCCCGGACGGCACGATGTATTGGCCGGAAACCACCGGTCCCATCACGCGCACCGGTACTTGGCCGACGAACGCAACGGTCTCGTACTCGTTCGCGTCGCCCCGCGGGGCATTGCCCAAGATGATCGGCGACGTGCTGACGACCATCGCTCGGTCGGCATCAACGGTGACCAGGGAGATTGACCCTTCGGAGACGCCTACAACCTCGGCAGGCTCAATGTCTTCCGTGCCAGCGGCACGGGGAAGATACTCGGCGTAGTCCGCACCCGCGGAGATGAATTGCAGCCCCGGCGTGGTGCCGAAAGCCGCCTCGTTCCCAATTAATCCGGCCAAGGTAACGCCGCCTGCGCCAGTGCCGCGAATGCTGCCGATGGACCCTATGGCGTCGTGGAAATCGATATAATGATTGGTGCTTCCCGGGGAGGTGATCGTGGGCAGCGACAGCTTGAGTACGCCAGCGTTCATAGCGGCCGAAGTATTGGCGAGGGTATTGGGAATGCTACTGTCTTCTACAGAAGCCGTAATCTTATGCGGACTGATGGCGCCGGCCAGTTGCACAGCGCCCCCGTAATTGCTCGTGACCACCGAGGGGCCGATGGAGAACGTGCCGCTACTGAGCGCCAGTCCTGTTCCTGCGGCGTAGGCGCCGATGCCCAAAATGTCCGAACTGCCGATGTTCAACTTTGAGAAGGCGATGGCCGCGCTGTTGTTGACGTCGTCGTTGACAATGGCGCCATTGGCGATTTTGGCCGAGGTGATAGAGCCGTCGGCGATGCTTTGCAGCACACTGCCTGGTACCCAGGATGTGCCGTTCCACACCAAAGCCTGACCGCTTGAGGCTCCCTGTTGAGAGAGGCTGAAGGTGGTGCCTGTGAGGTTGAGGCCCAAGCCTGCCGAATACGTCGTATCGGTGTCTTCTCCGGGGATGCCCAACCCCGTGATATTGCTTTTACTGATGTTCAACTTTGAGAAATCGATCGCCGCGCTGGATGAAATATCGACGTTTGCAATGGTGCCGTTCAGTATCTCTGTTGTCGTGATTCCGCCGGTGCCAATGGCCGTGAGCGGAGGTTCCACCGCGCAATTGGTATCGCCTGGCGCACACGACGGATTCAGCGTTTGGCCTGGCGTGTATTTAGAGCCCGGCGGCGAGGCAAAAACGATACCCACCCACAGAAGCGGAAGGATCCCGCAGGCGGTCATGCACACTCGAATG
>CAZYNU010000019.1:0-24413 GCA_964648045.1 uncultured Candidatus Peribacteria bacterium | reverse complement strand
CATCGTGAGAACAGAGGACGGGCGTCGCCCGCCCGATTGACCCTTGTGCCAGAAAGCGGTGGGCCAGCTCGGCTAGAGTCTTCTGTCCGCCGCATTCGCAGGCGAGACGGGGGCAGCTGCCAAGCCCGTGCGTTTCGAGAATGGCCGTCTTCTCCACGCTGATGCAGCCACAGCTCACGAACACGAGTTTGTCGGCCGGGACGGCCGCTTGCAGCCGCTCCACGAAGGCCAGGCAGCCGTCGCTGCCCAGGTAGACCACGAGCTGGTCGAGTTGCTCCAGAACCGGGAGGAGCGTTTCCCAGAGTCGCATTTGCACGTCTTGGTCTAGGCGTGCGTGCTTGTCTCGGCCGCTGCGGCCGTTGTGAACAATGAACACTCGTCGTCCGTTTTTCTGATGCCAACCAACGTCGATGCCATCGACGCCGTTGTACGTGAACAGTCCGAGAACCTGAGGCATGGTGCCCTCCGAAAGGAAAAGATCGATGGAACTTGCCATGATTGTATCATGGTTCATAATAACTTTTACAAAATGGACGAAAAGTAATGCTGATTCGAAAAAACTACCCTTCGGTTGATCCTACGGGGTAGAATTGGGCCATGATGCATTTACGTTCCACCGGTCTCGTGGCGGTTCTGGCTCTTCTTCTTTCAAGCTGCGGCGGCCCAGACGCCATCTCTGTCACCGTGCCGGATGCCGTGCGTTCGCCTGCCAAGGCGCAGGGCGTTCCTTGCGCTTCCGTCTGGCCGACGTACCAGCAGAGGTGCGGTCCATCGCCATTATTTTTCAAGAATCGGGAGCCGGTGAAGATGCCCCCGTCCTGTGGGTGGCATACAACGCACCCGCTTCCACGGCTTGGCTCACGCCCGATCGACTGCCAGACGGAGCCGCGATGGGACTGAGCAATTCGGGAACTCCGATCTACCTGCCCCCCTGCCCGCAGTCGGGTGTGCACACCTACCGTGCGGAGGTGTTGGGACTGGACACAGTGCTCACGTTTGAGGCTTCGCCCACCGCCGCCGACATCCGCGCCGCGGCCGTCGGGCACATCGTGGCCCGCGGTGAGGCCACCGTGATCTATAATCCCGCTGCCGACGACATCATTCTTTGATTCGTTCCCTTCCCCCTCTTTTATGTCACGCACGCTTTGGATCATTCTGGCCGTGGCCGTAGTGCTCGGCGGTTGGCTCTGGACCTCGTATAACAATCTTGTCGGCCTGCGCGGCGGCGTCGACCTGGCCTGGGCGCAGGTGCAGACCGATCTGCAGCGCCGCTTCGATCTGGTGCCGAACCTGCAGGCGACGGTGCAAGGTGCGGCCGATTTTGAGCAGGGCACGCTCACTCAGGTGGTAGCCGCTCGCACCAAGTGGATGTCGGCCAAAGACAGCGGCGACCAGGCTGGTCAGGTGGAAGCTGCCAACGATTTTCAGGGCGCACTTTCCCGCCTGCTCGTGACCGTCGAGAGCTACCCCCAGCTGACGGCCACCCAGGGCTTCCGCGATTTGCAGGTGCAGCTTGAGGGAACGGAGAATCGCATTGCCACCGCCCGCCGCGACTACAACCAAGCCGTCACCTCGTACAACATCGCCATCCGCACGTTCCCCACCAATGTGGCCGCAGGCATGCTCGGCTTTGCGCCCGCCGAGACATTCCAGGGTGCGCCTGGCTCCGAAAACGCTCCCTCGGTCGAGTTCGATTTCCGCCCGGTCAACGCAGACTAAGCGCACGCATGCTATGATGGGGGCCGTGACTCACCTCGTTGGTTCACGGCTCCTGTTTTTGTCCGCCCTTCTGCTTGCGGCGGTCGGTCCGTTGCCGGCGCTGGCTCAGTTTGTGGTACCCCCGAATGACGGGTTTGTGACCGACGCCGCCGGCCTACTGACGCAGACCGAACAGGGCGACTTGGAGATGGTGTTGAGTGAGTACCGCCAAGAGACAAGTAACGAGATTGCGGTCGTGACCGTGCCAAGCCTCGGCGGCCAGGAGATTGGCCAGGCGGCGCTCGACATTCATCGCGCCTGGCGCGTGGGCAGCCAAACGAATGACAACGGCATCGTGCTGCTGTTGGCTTATGAAGACCGGCAGGTGTGGATCTCGGTCGGCTATGGTTTGGAAGGTCCGGTGCCCGATCTGACCGCGTACGCCATTACCGAAGACGTGATGAAGCCGCTTTTGAAAGACGGCAAGTACGCCGCTGCGCTCTCGGCCGGCGTGCAGAAGCTAAAGGATGCAATCGGCGGCGAGTACAAGCCCGAGCCGGAAGTAGGGGAGTCGGATACCTTTTCCCTGGTCGTCGTCGCGCTGTTCGTGATGCTCAACGTCTTCCGTTTCTTGGGAGCGTGGATGGCGCAGTCCAAATCGTGGTGGCACGGCGGCGTGATCGGCTTGGGCGCCGGCTCCATCTTGGCGATTGCCATGCAGTGGTGGGTGCCCTTGCCGCTGCTCATTCTGGCCGGTCTGGGAATGGACTACTTCGTGTCGCGCTACGGCTTTAAGCCGGCGCGTCGACGGGGGAGTGCTTGGATGGTCGGCTCGTCTGGCGGCTGGTCTTCGCGCGGCGGCGGAGGCGGCTTCTCGGGGTTTGGCGGCGGGTCGTCGGGTGGCGGTGGCGCGGGATCGAGTTGGTGATGCCGACCGAAGCGCACCTTCCTCTCAAGAGGTTTGGGCGCGGAACGCTGGCCAGCCAGCCAGCCGTTCTGGCATGCTGAACCCCGCCATGATTCGTGCCGCCTTGCCCCGTCTGTCCACCGCCGTTGTTGTGTGCACCCTGGTTCTTTCGGGGTGTGCGTCGAATCGCCCCGACCCCCAAGCGTTGGTGAGTCAGGCGGTTCGTGCCACGCAGTCTCTCACATCGGTGCAATTTGCCGTGAGCGGTCAGCTGCATTTTTGGAGTTTGCAACTCTCGGCCGATGGCGTCGTGACCGCCTCTGGCACCACGACCGAGAACGGCAAGGCGATGGTGGCAGCGCTTGGCTTTGACGGTGAGTTGGGACAAGGCGATCAATTGGCCCCCGCCAGGATCGCGGCCGATCTATCTCTATTGGCCTCCGGTGAGTTGGCAGTACGTGCACAGAGCCTAGATGGCCTTCCGTTTGATATGATCTTGCCTGCTGCCCAGCGCCAGGCCATGCTCAACCGTTGGGTGCGCGTGGTAGCGGGGAGCACCGGCACGGTTGTAACGCCCGAGCCACAACTTCTCGATGCGCAAGCTCAGGTGGTCACCGTGACCGAAGATCTTGGCCGAACCACTGTGCGCGGAAAGACTGTGGAGCACTATCGCGTTGCTCTTGATAAAGAGAAGTTCGCCGCCTACCTGGCTCGCGCTGGCAGTGATCGCGGCGAGGTGGCCCCGTTGGCATGGTTCGACGGATTGGCCGCAGACGGCGAACTGTGGATCGACCCGCAGACGGCGTTCGTTCACCGCGTGCGCTGGTCTGTGCTCGACCCCAAGGGAAGTAACTTTTCGCTCAACCTGACCGTCGACCTATCGGCTCACAATGCAGCCGAAGCTTCGGAGGCTCCCACTCAATTGATCGATTTGCAAACCATCCTCACCTCACCGTTGCCTTCTCCCTCCACTCCCGATGCCTGACGCTTCCGTGGACGGCATTACCGGCCAGAACGTGACGCCTCCCCCGGCTGCTCAGCCCCCCGTCGATCCAAAGGATCCGGCGGTGAAGCGCACGAAGACCCTGCTGCTCACAGTCGTCGGCGTGGTATATGGCGCCTATCTGCTCTGGTTAATCACGTTACTCTCCGTGCTGCCCGATCCCAGCGGAGCGTTGCAGGGCCTGGCAAGCGTGGGTATGGCCTCAGCCCTGGGCGGTCTGTGCGTGTTTGCCGGTGTCGGCCTGTTGTTTTTCATGCACATTCAAAACCCGGATCTGCCCCTGGGCGTGAAGCGCCAAGCCATGGTGCGTCTGGCCGTCGTCACCATTCCGGGTGTGATCATCAGCATCTTGGCTGCCGTCATGCTCACGCGCGAGCCGGGCTTGGCGATCGACATCGTCAATCCCACCAAGGCTGCCGACTTTGTGGCGCCGCTTTCCATTACTTTCAGCGTCGAGCGAGCCGTGGCCACCAGTCAAAACTTGGGGATGAATCCCATTCAGTATCGTTGGGATCTCAATGGCGATAATAAGGTGGATCAAGAGACGACCGTCCCGACCATTACGGCCACGTTCGAGAAAGACGGCGTGTACGGCGTGCAGGTGCAGCTCATCATGTCCGACGGACGCGTGCGCGTGGCGTCGCGCCGACTCATTCTCTCGAAGGCCGTCTTCTCCATGTCGCCTTCTATCGCCGTGGTGGAACGACCGGTCACCTTCAGCATTGCCAACCTGGTGCCAAACAAACAGTTGATCAAGCAGATCGACTGGGACTTTGACGGTGACGCAAAGGTGGACATCACCACCAAAGATACCGAGGTGAAACAGACGTTCTACGCGCTGGGGCCCATCACCGTGACGGTCTCGGTGCAGCTGACGAACAATGCCAAGCAGACCTACTCGCGCACCATCACGGTGGAGCCGCCGCCGCCGTTGCCATTCCCGGTAGAACTGGTCACCCAGCCGAAACGACTTATTAGCACGCCGCCTTTCGGGATTCAATTTTCCATCCAGACCGAGACGCCCATCGCCGTGGTGGAGTGGGATTTCGGCGACGGCACCGAGAAAGTGGTAGCCAGAGAGGCGACGCACACATACGACAAGAAAGGGCGTTTTCCAGTGGTAGCGAAAGTGCGTTCGGCCAGCGGCCAGATCGCCGAAATTTCTCGGCTCATTCGCGTGGTCGACGAAGTGCCGCTCAATGACCTGACCTACGAAGGCGCCCCGCTGCCGGCCAACGGCCAGATCGTGGGTGAGGCACCGCTGATCGTGCAACTGACGCCAAAGACCGGCCAGCCATTTGTGCGCTTCACCTGGGAGGCGCCCAATGCCACCGAAGTTGGTTCCACCTCCGGCCCGCTTCAGGCTATCTACCGTGAAGTGGGAACCTACACCCTCACGCTCATTGCCGAAGACGCACAAGACCGCGTGAAGGTCATTCCCATTACCGTCACGGTGAAGCCGCCGACGTCGTCGCTCGTTATTCGCATGGATCCCGAAGGCGGCGTGGCGCCGCTGAAGGTGCGTTTTGATGCTTCCGAAAGCTTTGTTCCCGGCGATGCCATTTCGGGCTTTGTGTGGGCCTTTGGCGACCGCACCGACGAAGTGTTCGGCCCAGCCCAGGTGGAACACACGTTTCAGCAGCCCGGCACCTACACCATCGACCTGCGCGTGCGCACCACCGGCAAGCAAGAAGTGCGTACCAGCCGCGCCATCGTGGTGCGTGAGTCGCTGCTGAAGGCGTGTATCCAGGCCAGCCGCTTAACGGGCCCGGCGCCGCTGGGCATCCAATTCGATTCGTCGTGCAGTGCCGGCGTAATAACCACTGCCCTCTGGGACTTCGGCGACGGCACACAGAGCGACCAGCGGTCGGTCGTGCACTCATTTGCGAATACCGGCACCTACGCCGTCACGTTCAAGGTGACCAGCCCCGACGGCCGCTCCGCCGTCGATACCGTTTCCGTTACCGTTACTGCCCCATGAAGCACAGCATCTTCTACCGCGCCGTAGCCCTCCTGGCTGTCGTTGCCCTGGTCCTTTCGGCCCTTTTGCCCGTTCTTTCGGCTTGGCAATAAGGTTCTCCGGGCGTGCCATCCGGCCGCTTTGCTGGTAGAATTCGGCGGTGAGACACGGTTTTCTGCTCGTCGACAAGCCCGTCGGGCCCACCAGCCACGACGTCGTGGCGACGGTTCGCCGCGTGCTCTCCGAGCGCTCCATCGGGCACTTAGGCACGCTCGATCCCGCCGCCTCGGGTTTGATGGTATTGGCCGTGGGAGCAAAGGCGTTGAAGGCCGTGGAACTCTTTGTAGGGCTGCCGAAAGAATACGAAGCCGACGTGCGCTTGGGTGCCGTCAGCACCACGTATGACCGCGACGGCCACATTGAGCCCGTTGCTCTAAAACCGGGCGTGGAACAGCCGGAGATTGAGATGGTGCTGCGTGCCATTCGCGAACGCTTCCTTGGCAAGATTCGCCAGCGGCCTCCGGCCCACAGTGCCGTGCACATCGACGGCGAGCGCGCCTACGACCGTGCCCGCCGCGGCGAGGAAGTGGTGATGCCGGAACGCGAGGTGATCATTGAGGCGTGCGACGTGGTGTCGTATGTCTATCCCGACTTGCGTCTGCGCGTGCGCTGCGGCTCTGGCACGTACATCCGCTCGTTAGCTCACGATTTGGGTACTACCTTGCATACCGGCGGTTACCTGGCCGGACTGCGCCGTACGCGACTGGGCGACTGGGCCGTGGAGGGTGCCTTGGCTCCGGCCGATGCGCGTTGGACGGCCGTGATGCCCATGAAAGAGGTGCTTCAGGCCTTACCCGGCATTCATCTGACAGACGAGCAGGCGGCCGATCTCCGCCTGGGGCGCGATATTGCCGCCACGGTGCCAGAGGCCAATACCGTGGCTTGGCACGCCGAATTACCGATTGCTCTACTGGTGCCCGTCGCTTCAGGTCGAGCCCATCCGCGAAAGGTATTTTGACCCGTTGCCTCCGCAAGGGGGTTGCAGTACTGTTTGCAGGCCCTTTGGAAATCGTGGATCGCTTGCTCAGCTGGCCGGCGCGCGTAGGCGCGACTCCAATAAAAAAAGCAGCCTGCTCGATCCTTGTTCTTTCCTTCCATCAACGTCCCCTGTGGATCGGTAGCTCAGCTGGTAGAGCAGTTGCCTCTTAAGCAATTGGTCGTGGGTTCAAATCCCACCCGGTCCACCATGTTCAATTAAAGGTTCTCATTTTATGATTTAAGGGTACTTGCTCCGCAAGAGCGTTCAATAGAAGGCCCTGCCCGTTGGAGGGGTTCTAATTTCTGGATGGCTCAAATTACCAAATAGATGGTAATTGCTTGCGCCTCCCGACCGCGTTTCCGCATCAAAAAGTGTTCAAATCACATCATCTGGCAGGAGCTCGTCCTTGAAGTACTCGTCGAGGAAGGTGTTGATGAATCTTCTCAAGTTGAAGAGGAATTCATCGATCTCTTTGTCAGTGAGAGTAGGGCCGAGAATCTGCCGCCACTCATCGTAGGTCCGATCCATTTTCCGAGCGTAGCGCTTGGTTGCTATATAGCAACTATTACCTGGCCAGCGGGCTGGATAGCGTAATGCAGATGGCAGAGTTCCCGAAGGTCCTCGGCATGGGTGACGTGGTAAAAATGCTCGGTGTCTCCCGCCAGTACGTCGACAAGCTTATCGAGCAGGGGAAGCTGCGGTGCCAGGAAACCTCGACGGGAAAAGTGTTTCTTATGACGGAAATCGAAAACTATCTAAAATCCAAAAAGATAAATGAAAACACATGAAATTGAAGAATGGGCATTGCGTGTGATAGATCGCGTTGAGCGTGGGCAACCCGTAGAAGATAGTCGTGTAGAATTAAAATCGACCTGGATTTCGCATCAAGATTCCGCGCGTCAGATTGCAGCGATTGCTAATGCTGCACGAGGTGAGAATGTACTGTGGCTCGTAGGTGTTGATGAAGACTCTGGTGTGACTGGTGTAGATAATAGTGAATTTGGAAATTGGAAATCTCAGGTTCAAGCTGAGTTCAATGAGATAAGCCCTGATTTCTTCCTGGTCCAAGTCCCGTATAAGGGCAAGACAGTATCCGCAATTCTTGTTGATACAACACGCGCGCCGTTCTTAGTAAGAAACTTTTCTCACGGAACAAAAGGTGCTGGTCCTGTGGCCTTTGAGGTGCCTTGGCGAGATGGAAACACTACTAGAACAGCGAGGCGTTCAGACATGATTCGAATTCTTTCGCCTATCCAACGAACACCATCTATCGAAGTTCAGACAGGTGAGTTGGTTTTGAATCCATCTCGGCTGCGTACGGGTATTATTACTGAAGTGGTGTGGGACCTTCACTTTGCTTTATATATCGTTCCCGCCGGAATGCAGCGCATCGTGATTCCGTATCATTATTGTGAAGGATCTCTTGAGATTCCGGGCATCCTCCCTCAGACACAATTAGAACGGCTGAGTTTTTTGAGGTCGTTTGGGTCTCGTGATGACGAAAATGCGTCGATTAGAAGTACCACATCTGAGTTAATACTCGATGGGCCAGGTGTTATTCATGTGATTTCAAACTTCAGAGCCGCGCCTCCAGTTGAGAAGTCTGAGACTGAGGCAACTTGCATCCTTAAGATGAAGCCGATTGGCTGTGACATTGCGGCTGAATCTTCCTTTCAACTTTTACCTTCGAAAGACGGGCAACCTGACAGTGGTAAACGGTGGGTATTTAATCCGGATAACGCAGGATGGATGCGAATATGAAGATTTGTTAAATGTAGTCTTGTGCAACCCCATTTGTTATGAATGTCCCGTTACCAATGCAGCAAGTGCATTTCGATCGGCTCTTCAAACCTTTGATAAGAGAACGCTTAGAAGACGAAATGTTCGGTTCATTTCTAGGTCAGGCTTATAACGGATGGCGATTAGGCGTTGTAGTAAAGGATATGGCCAAGGTTCAATTTATCGAGCGATTGTGCCGATTAATGGCTGATGGGTACGAGAGCGATTTCCTTTCTTTACTTGGGGAACTAGTGGCAGCTGCATACGATTCACACGCGCGCATGAGTGCGGCAACCGAGAGTGCTAACACCAAGCGGCTAGCTAAAAATCCCGAAGATCGTTTTTCTGGATTACTCGAAAAACACAAAACTCTTATCGAAAGTGAATTTAGAGTGTGGGCAACTCCTGTGTACTTTTATGCTTGCAAAATACCCAAAATCGCGACAAAGGCAGCGACACCAGAAAACTATGTCCATGTGAGTGCAGGAACGAAATATCACACAATAAAGGATATTGCTGTCGCAATGCTCGACGGCCATTTACCAGAGTTGCTTGGAGCAATCGACATACGCATCCGAAATGCCGGCGGAGGTCACGACACTTGGGAGATCTTGGAGGATGGTAGTATCAAGTTGTACTTCACCAACCCTTACAGTGGTAAACGAGACGGTGAAAGAAAATTCACAGAAGAGGAGTTTAGAAGCTATGTCAAAGAATGCGAGAAGGCGGTCTGGATAATGAAAATGGGATTGAATGTTTTCTTGGCTAACAATCCGGAAGTATTTAAAAAAGTACGCTCGACCCGGAAGCTTAAAGCCACCGAAATAAAGGCAAAAGTTAATGCTCTGCTCAGTCATCGATGGATGCGAGTCAAAGAATTTGATTACAAAAGAGAGTCGAAGATTGCAGAGATCGTTCTTGAAAGAGTAGAAAAGACCTTTAAGGCAGAGCGGAAATCGATGACGTTCGGTAATGGGCAGAAATTTATAATTATCCAGAAAGAGATTCACTCGAAATACAAGCGAACGATTCTCTATGCTTTGCATTTAGTTGTAGCCGAGCTAGAGATTTCGGAGGTACCGTCGATTCACATACGCGTCCTCGATAGGGACAAGGTCATTGCCGATCTCAATTTCAAGTCAGTCGAATTGCAGAAATTGCATGGCAAACTAACAGAGGAAACCATCCCTCAACCTATAGCAGGAAAATGGCCCGAGGACACATTTAGTCGAATTATAGAGTTTCGAGTGGATCCTGCGTTTGAAAGACAGATGCGTAAAGTGTTTGAAGATTTACCAGATACAGAAGATGAATGGAGCGAGGGCGTAAAGCGCGTTCAGTCTCAGATAGCAAAGTATTTATTCTAAATCAGCCATCTTGAGACCGTGGGGAATAGCAGTTTAGGTGTAAAATACCGCCATGTCTTGGTTGACCATTGCTACGATTGCCTTCATCCCATTCGCCGTACTGGCGTTTGTTCTATTTATTAAATCCAGACTGGATGCACCTTCATGGCCTCGTGTCCGCAGGGGCCATTGGAGGCGCAACGTTAATAAGCTGAATTCCTCAAATAGCAGGAAGTGTAAGACCTGCAACAACACGACATTCGCAAATCTGCCGTACTGCTCTGGCTGCTACTTCAAGATGCTCCGGCGTAAGTCTTAGTCGAGCAAGATGCGGCAAGGACACCGCCCGTTGGCACCCTTCTGGTTTGAGTCGGTCGAGGCCGCAGATACGGTCACTGCATGATGTTCAGCAACTCGCGCCTTTTGATTCCGCCTTAGTGGTAGGCCGTAAACTCCGTTCTCCACCAGTCAGCAATCCCGAGTGAAAATCTGTGATGATCGCGGCCCATTTCTTGACGTCATAAAAAATTGTGTTCCAACATTTTCGCACCAAGTCCACCACTTCGTCATAAAAAAAGCCCGCACATGCGGGCTTTTTTTGAGTCCACACTCCTTAGGCAGCGGGCTGATCCGTCGTGCCTTCAGGGGTCGTGGTCTCAGGCTCCTTCGGCGTCTCGAGCGTGGCCGAGTCGGCGCCGTCATCGAAGATGTTCTTCATAAGAAATGGGGTAAAAAATACTGTTTCAACACTATTGGAATATACAGACAAAGTACAGTCTTTTTCTCTACAGAATGAGCTAAATACAAGGCTAAGAAAAAAATTTCTGTGCATAGAAGCACTTTTCATTAAGAATTCTTAATGCTCTACACCACCACCCATTCCGGCTGCAATGACAAGTCCACTCGCGGGAGGCGCGATTTGCCGTAGGATTGCCGCGCAATTATTTCCTCTCCTTCTTCTTTCCGTTCTATGAACTCACATTCCTCTCCGTCGAACACGTCCAATCCGTGGTTCGTGGCCACGCTCTGTCTGCTGACCTTCGGCCTTGGCTTCGGCGTTGCCACTGGCCTCAACGGCGGCCGCGCTGCTCCTAGCGGCGCAATGCCCCCCTCGCAGGCTCCGGCTGCTCCAAGCAACCTGAAGCCGGCCACGCCGGATGACGACTTCGTGCAGGGCAAGGCCGACGCTCCTGTCACGATTATCGAGTTCTCCGACTACCAGTGCCCGTTCTGCCGCCGCTTCGTAAAGCAGACGTTGCCTGAACTGAAGAAGAACTACGTCGACACCGGCAAGGTGAAGATCGTCCACCGCGACTTCCCGCTGGCCATGCACCCGGTTGCCAAGCCGATGGCCATGGCGACGGAGTGCGCCCAAGATCAGAGCGACGCTCTGGCCTTGGCCATGTACGACGTGGTCTTTGCCAAGCAGGAAGAGGGCGGCCCTGTGACAGCTGCCGTGATCCCCGAGTGGGCCAAGACCGTGACCGGCCTCAACTTCGACGCCTGGAAGACGTGCTACGACAACAACAAGCACTCCGCCGAGATTGATGCCGATATGAAGGACGGTTCGGCCTCCGGCGTGTCCGGCACCCCGAGCTTCTGGATCCTCGGTCCGAACAATCAGAGCAAGCAGATCAAGGGTGCTCAGCCCATTGCTGCCTTCTCGGCCGCCATCGACGAAATGTTGAAGTAATCGCTTTCGTCTCATTAAAAACGGCACCCCGGAGTGGGGTGCCGTTTTTTTAAGTCAGACATTTAGAGAGCGGCGGCGGTGCCGGTGGAGAAGTCTTCGGTCTTGAGCGAGGTGGGAACGCTCTTGTAGCGCGAGACGATCTGGCCGTGCTCCACGCTGCCGTCGGGGCGCGTGATGGTCTGCGACCAGCCAATCTCATTGTTGCGCAGGGGGGCGCCGTTCACCGAAAAGATGGATGTGTCGGTGGTGGAGAAGAAGGGGCCGTCGAGCGCCACCTGGCGGCCGTCCGGCGTGCCGTAGAGTTCCACGTAGGCGTCTTCACCCTCGTAGCGTGAGAGAATGAGAATGGGGTGGCCGGTGTCGTTCACGAAGGTGAGATCTTGAGCACCTGGGAAGATGGTGGCGTCGACGCCCACGCCGTATGCCTTGTAATACGTGACGTACAGGCTATGCGGCGCGCGTTTCACGACCGGCAGGCCCGCCTTCACGAGTGCGCGGTAGAGGGTGGTGGCCGCCTGGCAGATGCCGCCGCCCTGCACGGGGCGCAGCGCGCCGCCTTCGAAAATGCCAAGCGCCTCACGCCAACCGGTGGCGCCCTTGAGGATATTGTTGAATTTGAAGGTGGCGTCCGGCGCCACGAGTGAGCCGTTAAGCTGCTGAGACAGAGACTTCTGCACGTTGAAGACGCGACCGCTGGGGGAATTGGTGAAGTTGGAACGTCCCTGGGCGAGCAGGGTCATCTTTGCCAGTTGGCCGTCGGCCTGGCGGCGATACACGCCACCGGTGTCGTGCACGGCCTTAATGGTGGCGATCGGCGTACTCGTAAGGAGTGCATTGACCACCTCGGCGGTGGCCTCATCGAGATCGACCAAGTAGCCGGCGCGAATGGCGCCCGTGCTGGTAAGGCGGACGTTGCCGTAGTTGTCGGTTGATTCACCCGTGACGGTGGCCCACGACGGCGGAGGAAGAAGCGCGGCCAGCGTCTCGCGCACTCCCTGCTGCACGGCAGCTTCGTTGAGCGAGTAGCGGACAGAGTCGGTATCGGCTTGCACGGCGATCCACTCCTGGTGGTCGCCCACGGAGACCACGAGTGGGGCCAGAGCACCGGTGGCCGTCTCGCTTTCGATGTCGAAACGGACGGTGGTCTTCATGGCCGTGAGGGCTTCGCGGCTCTCGAGAGCCGAAGCGGCCGCGTGAAATTCAAGCTTCGCACCAAAGGCGCGCTCGGCGCGGCGTTGAAAGGCGAGCACGCTTGGATCATCCTCTTTCGGCTTCGCAGCGGGAGCCGAAGCCATGGCCGCCAGTCTGGGAACGGGGGCTGCATCGGTCACCGTGGCGCGCGAGCCGCTGGTGAGCGTAATGGCAAAGACCGCCCCGCCGGCAACAAGAAGAGCGCCGCTGAAGAGACGTAGTCTGTGTGTGTTTTTGTCGTTCATAATAAAGTTATTATAACATAACTTATGTAAGTTAGCAAATACAGGTCTGAACCAGTGCGTGGCCAGCTCTCGATTGACGATGACAGAAAACGATGCGATGGAACACATGAGCGTCATTGCCCCTATGACGGCCACTGCGTAGTCTCATGTCCAAGATGACGCAGAAAGTCCTCATCATCGGCGGTGGGTTTGCCGGCATTCGCACCGCGCAACGGCTGGCCGGGCAGTCGCAGTTTTCGGTGACCCTCGTGAGTCCGCGGCCCTGGTTGGAGTATTACGGCGCGCTCTATCGCATCATTCGCTCCGACGCCTTCTCACGCGTGTGCCTGATGTTCGACGACATGCTCCCACGCTCGGTCACCGTGATGATCGACGCCATCGAGTCGGTCGACACCACAAAAAAGACGGCGCAGGGCCGCCTGGGCTCATACCCGTACGACATCGTCATCATCGCCCCTGGGGCTGAACCGGCATATTTCGGCATTCCCGGCATGAAGGAGCATGCCCTCACCATGGGCCACGTGGGTGAAGCCGTGCACCTGCGTCGGCACTTCGATGCTCTTCTTAGTAAGCACGACGCGCTGCCGCGTCATGAGCAGGAGACATCGGAGCGCGTGGTGGTGATCGGCGGCGGTCCCACGGGTGTGGAGACGGCGGCCGAGTTGACCGTGCATCTGCACGATCTGCGTCGCCGACCGCCGCACATCATCTTGGTGGAAGCCGCCGAAAGACTCCTGCCCGCCATGCCGGAGATTGTCAGTACGCGTTCCCGACAACGCCTGGAAGACCTGGGCGTGCACGTGATGACGCAGAAGAAAGTGACGGCCTGCCAGCCCGGCAAGCTGCTCCTGGCCGACGGCGAAATCGAAGCGGGAACCATCGTCTGGACCGCCGGTGTGAAGGCACATTCGTTGCTGGCCAGAGTAAGCGGCTTGGAGCTTGATCCTAAGGGGCGAGCCGTCGTGGACGGCGAACTGCGTGCCAAGGGCGTGAAGGATGTGTTTGTGCTCGGCGATTGCGCGAAGACGCAGTACGCCGGCATGGCCCAGACGGCCATCTACGATGCCGATTTTGTGGCAAAGATCCTCGCCGGTCGCCCGCGAACGTATGCCGCGCCCAAACCGAAATTCGCCCTGCCCATTGGTGAACGATGGGCGGCCGTCGTCTTCGGGCCGCTCAATGTGTTCGGATTGCTCGGTTACGCCATGCGCCTGGCTGCCGATCTGAAGGTGTTCCTCGCTCTCACCAATCCCATCCGTGCCGTGTTGCACTTCGCCGGGTGGAAGAACCGAAAGCTAGAAGAGGCGATTCGGGCGACGTTGTAATGTTTACGTAAACAGTTCGGCCAGCTTAATGCGCTGTGCCAACACTTGTCGCGTGACCGCCGGCATTCCCAACTCTTCGGCAGCCTGTAGTTTAAGACGTAAGGCCTCGAGTTCGTGCGGCTGAGCGTCATATTCGGCGCCAGAAATATCTTGATCGAGCCGTAGATGCGGCGTGATCCCATGCACTATTTCGTACCGGCGGTGATCCGTCTCTTCGACACCGCCTAAAAAGTAGAAATCGGACATGGTGCCGTGGTGATCGGGCACATCATCGGCTGGGCCCATTGGCTCAAGCAGTGCGTCGGGGTCTTCCAAGATATCTTTCGCAAAATCATTCACGTAGAGAAGAATGACATTCTCGCCGTCGAGGTAACCAAGCAGCGGCAAGAACTCGTCTGGCTCGGCGTGCTCAATCACAGACAGGGCAATGTCGGGCGACTTCACTCCGGAAAAAAGATGACGATACTTCTTTCGCACCCATTCCTTCCCCTCGATCAGGCGGCGCAAAAGCTTCGCGCCATGAACTGGGTTGCCAGTGAACTCCGGCAGTGATTGTAGGAGTCCTTGCAGCTGCGCATCGTTGAGAGAGGAAATGTCGCTGGGTCCAATTTCGCGACTGGTGGACATAAAAATATTATACAATAATTTAATATATTAGTAAATTATACGACCAATGAAGCGAGGCAGTAGTGGCAGACGAGGCTCGTTTTTTAATTCCACGATAACGCGTGCTCAGTTGAGCGCGGACCACCTTTGGAGGAGGGGAGCGCGTTCCCGAGTGTTCAGGCCATGGCCACAAGTTTCCCAGGGCATGTAATGCAAATTATTTGCATTTAGAAAAACAGCGGTTACACTACGTTTCGTTGATACCGTTTGGATCAACGATTCTTTCTTTTTTTATGTCTACGTCACTCTTCGTCGGCGGACTCTCTTGGGGTACCACCGAACAATCGTTACATCAGTATCTGTCTTCCGTGGCCCCTGTCGTCTCCGTCAAAATCCCGACCGACAAAATGACGGGAAAGTCTCGCGGCTTCGCCTTTGTGGAGATGCAGTCGGCTGAGGGCACTCAGCACATCATCGCACAGTTGAACGAAAGGGAATTCGAGGGTCGCGCACTGCACATCAGCCCTGCCCGCCAAGAAGAGACGGAAGCATGCAAACTCTATGTGGCCGGTCTGGCTGCCGGGGTGACTGAGGACATGCTCCACACCCATCTGGCTGCAGCGGGAGGTGTGGCGAAGGTATCTATTGTGTTTGACCGCGACACCCAACAATCACGCGGCTTTGCCTTTGTTGATACAACTTCCGAGGCCGATTCGGAGGCCATCATTGCGGCCACCAACGGTTCCATGCTTGGCGGCGCCACCATCGTGGTGCGCAAGTCGCGCCCGCGACCGGAACAACCGAAGCGTCGTTTCGGTAACAGACGCTGATCAACAACGGAAGGCGGGCGTTCAACGTCCGCTTTTTTTTATGGCCATATGTACTGTCAGACTACACGTTCGCTTATAGGTGAATTGACAGTGTTGCGATGGTTGCGAATGCTTTGGTCATGATGTTGCTCGTCCCTTTTTTTGCCGTTGGCCTGCTTGCCGCCACGCCGCCGCCGTGGATCGTAACTGAGCCTGATGTGCCCTACTGTGGCGACGGCGTACTGGCTTCGACCGAACGATGTGACGATGGTAATGCAAAGGGCAAGGACGGCTGCAGTGCATCGTGCACGGTGGAGAGCGGCTGGGGGTGCACTGGCGCGCCCAGCAGTTGTGCGAAACTTTGCGGTAACGGCCGCTTGGACGACGGCGAGATTTGCGACGACGGCAACCGTGTTTCTGGCGACGGCTGCAACAACACCTGCAAACAAAAGGCAAAAGGCTACACCTGCGCCACCCCCGGCAGCTTGTGCGTGCAGCTGTGCGGGAACGGCCGCCTGGACAATGGCGAGACCTGCGACGACGGCAATCGACAGTCGAAAGATGGATGCAACGGCACCACGTGCACCATTGAGTCGGGCTACTCGTGCGCCAAGACCGGATCTGCATGCACGCCGCTCTGTGGCAACGGCCGAATAGATTCCGGTGAAAAATGCGACGACGGCAACACTGCCGACGGCGACGGATGCTCCGCAAAATGCAAGATCGGTACGAATACACAGTGCACCGGAGAGCCGAGCATCTGCTCCTCTACCACTTTGACGTGTCGACAGATTGCCAAGGAGCCTAAGCATGCCAAGCTCATCCCTGGTAATACGCCTCGTTGCCAACTCTGGTGCGCCGAGCAATCTTTACCGCCGGAGTGGTGTCTCTACAAATTCGATTACCATACCTGGCGGTACGGATCGGATGATTAGAGAACAAAGTGATGGTGGAGCCGAAGGGACTTAAACCCTCGACCTCCGCAATGCGAATGCGGCGCTCTATCAGCTGAGCTACGGCCCCATAGTGTGTGCCGGTGATAAAAGGTCGAATGAGGGCAGAGCGCAGCGTTTTTGGTTGCGCCATGCCTGGGAGGATCGGCGGCCACCAAAGCACCCGTCACCATGTGCCCGAAGGCGGCCGTATTCTACTGTCCCGAATGCGAAAATCCACTCTTCACCAGAGGAGAGGGCCTTGGTATAGTCCTCGGGCTCGACGTACAATCCCTGAAAACGACGGTACCAGTGGCCCGGTAGCTCAGCTGGTAGAGCACTCCCCTGAAGAGGGAGGTGTCATCGGTTCGATCCCGATCTGGGCCACCAGCTAAAAAATCGCCAACGTATCCCACATTGTACGTTTTCACCCTACTACTGGCGCAAGGGGGATCAAGGAAGCGACCCGCCAGGAGGCAGGTATCTTTTTCAAACAACCATTACATAAATATTATCGATTCACGAGATTTCATAATGAATAATGTGCCATCCTATTTGAGTACTGTGCTTCAAAATTTATGTGAAAGTTAATAATATGATACAGCCGGATAAATACACACATCATATTACTTGGATAATCTTCATACTTTGGAGTTGTTCCTGATGGTATTTCTTTAATCATTTTCACCATACAATCTCGTAGTCCTCGATTGTTTTCCAGCGTATCCAAAGCCCCAAATGGAGTTCCGATACTCATAAAATCTAAATAGACAGTTATCAGTGCCTCAATGTCAGAAAAATATTTAAAATCAAAAGTAACAAGTGCGGCTCGCATTGCTGTCATCATGCGTTCAATTGACGCGGAAAATAGCTTGTATGCCTGTTCCGTACCATCAAATACAGTCAATGACGGAATGTAGTAAATTTCTAATCTATTAAAATCAAAACCTTTACTAACCGTGTAGTTCATCTCGCCAGGTTTTTGCGTCATAAAACTCGCATACTGAATGCATTTCTGAAGTTCAGCTCCGATGATTCTATGAAGACGTTGAATTTGTTTTAGTTCGACTGCCTTTTCATCCTTTTTTTGTTGAGCTGCGAATATCCTCTCAACAAATACAAGTGTGACGATGATTCCAATCGTCTCAGTGAACGTGCCTCGAATGTAATCTTGCCACCAATAACCATTCGGCTGAGAATAATCCACAAAAATCAGCAGTGCCATAACTGCAATTAGGATAGTGACAATGATTAGTAACGGGCTTTTTCTAAAAGAAAGGATTCTTTTTGGCCATTGCGGTAGTTGCATACCCATAAAAAGAGATGGCTTAATGCTGACATTGTAGCATTGGTGAAGCAGCTTTCCGTTTGGCGCACCTGGCTTTCTAATATCCCATTAAGTCATTCCATTAGGAACTTTCCAAGTTCCATTCCAAGTGGTGCTAGTCGAAAGTTCTCCGAGTTTCGAATGCCACTTCGGTCGTTGTGTTGGCGATCTCCTATCAGGCGCTTCTCAATCATTGATTCTTCATAATGCTCTATCAACCCGATCGATAAGAGATCAGATGATGCATGTGCGAGTGCACGAGGCCATTGATCTGCGGAGGTAATCCTTTCTGAGGGCCCTTGAAGTCTCCGCTGGTTTTCAGCATATGCCACACTAAGAATGGTTAGCTCTGTTGAATCTAGTTGCCTACATAGTTTCATTAACTGAGCGCAGCGTCCTTGAAGTGCTTCTGTGGCATCTGGTGCAGCCGCCCTAAAAAACAACGCTTTCATTGCGTCAAACCTTTTCTTGTCTGGCAGCTGTTTGTCGAGCGAATCCATTAGTTCCTGGAGACACTGCTGCCCAATTTCGGTAGATTTAATATTTGGATCTGCCTTTCCTGCCTCAACAAGTTCATTCCATTCACCAAGAAACGCTTTGAGCAATCCCTCCTTTGTTGATCGTTGAATTACGTTTGAAATCGACTGAACAATATCACCACCACCATCAAGTGTAGACTTCACAATCGCAGTTGCACCTGGGACAAGCTGCTCGATAGCGAAGTCTTGTACCTTCTTAACAATTTTTCGAGCGGGCTGTTTCATGAAATTGATTTTACACATACGAATCTCCAAATACGAAGACCCTCCACCTGGCAGCCTCGTGCCCCGACTTACTTGCACCGCCCGTAGTGTCGGGTCATGCGCTACGCCCTGCCACCATCGGCACCTCGGCGACTCTCGGGTCCGTCACCTCCGTAGGTGTGGATCTCCGCGAGGATGACTCGGCCGTCTGGACCCATCCAGATACCAACGATCTCTTCAATGGCCTTCAAGGCCTCATACATTTTGACAAACTCAGAGAGAAGTTGGTTCGTATTGATCCCGACCGGGGCCACCACCAAAAAATTGGCTTACTTCTGCCACATTATACGGTTTCACCCTACCCACTCCGCAAGAACGACCAAGGTAGAGACCTGCCAAGTGGCGGGTTCATTTTTGCGATGCCAAACTATCCCTGATCGATGCAATTCGATCAGCGACAGCAAGAGACTCAGTTTCGTTGTACGTGCGACCCGAACGAAGAACTGCAATCATAAGATCGAGACACGGTCCAATCATGCCTGGCACAGGGTCACCAAGATGAGCGAAATACGCCGGTGAGAAATGAATAAATCGATCTCTTAATCGATGCAGTTGCGTCAGAGCTTCGTGCCAAGAGGCATGCTTTGGAACTGGCTTGGAACGCACGAATGGAAGAAGGCAATTGTGTTCACTTTTGCATGAACAAACTGTTCGGTTAAACAATGTCCAAAATTTCAGAAGCCGATCAAATTCCGACCAAATATCAGCCCAATCATTATCGGTAAGTGCGATGTGGTTGCGTACTTGTGCAAGCTGCTTATTTCGATTTTCCCCACAGTGGCTCGCAATCTCAATTTCATTTGTTGTTCCAGGTGGAAGCCGAATTTTGTCAGCACCAAGATCGAATACTCTACGAAATTTCCAACTCTTTTTCGTTGCAAAGTTTTCAGTAACGTTGGCATGGTTGGTCCCCTTTAGAGTAACAACGAAGAGCGACTGAAGAGACATGAATAAGGTGATGCAAACCCACTTCAGAGCCATTTGGTCACCTGCATGATATTTCTGCAGATAACTTTCGCACTGTTCGTAGTTATCCAGAAAATCTAGCCACTCATCAGTTTGAAATTGCTGCATACCTCTTTGATCTTGCAGGCCGAAGTCACGAAACACCATAGATATGCTCTTCGCTTGTCATTGCATAGAGTGTACGTTAATATGTACATATGAATAAGAACATTACTGCTACCGCTGCTCGTCAGGATTTTTTTAAGCTTCTTGAAAAAGCTGGCAAGCCAGGCATGTCTGTCACAATCACTCGCGAAGGTCACCCTCCTGTCGTGGTCATGTCTGCCGAGGAGTATGAGGGGTGGCAGGAGACGCTAGAAATTCTCTCTGACTCCACGCTTGTTCGCGCAATCCGCATAGGTAGCGCTGAGAGGGGATCCGTGCCCCTGGAATCCGTAACCGCTTCCCGCCCCCATGCCGTACGTCGTTCGCCTCAAGCCAAGCGCCGCAAAGCAGCTACAAAAGCTGCCTGAGGACATCAAGCTGAATATCCAGTCGGCTTTGGAGGGTCTGAAGGAGAATCCCTTGCAAGGCAAGCCTCTTCAGGGGCCTCTCCATGGCTTTTATTCTTTGCGCGTTTGGCCCTACCGGATCATTTACGAGATTGTCCATAAGACGATCACGGTCACCGTCGTGGCCATCGGCCAGCGGAAGGACGTGTATGACCGTCTAGTATAACAAGAAAGCCCTTCCACCTGGCACCCTCCTCCCTCGACACGCTCGCGCCCGTCCGTAGGGTTGGGCCATGCGTCACATGCTTCAGAATGTCCTCCTGAAGCCAGTTCCCTCACTCATGAAGAGCCACTCCAAGGTCTGCTCTCGCCTGAATGATTGGCTGGGAGTCGATATATTGACACATAATACTGTTTATGTATAAGTAACACGTTTCAAATCACCGTCAATTCAAGAGACAAGCGCCTCGCGCATGGCCACCGTGCTCAGGGCGCTTGTCTCTGCAGAAAAACTCGAGACAAGACCGAGCCGACGGCTTCTATCGGTGCACAAGAGTTAGATTGATGGCGAAGAGAAGATATCAAGCTACGCCGGCATCCACGGTCGTGGACCAGGCGACTGTCGAACGCACGTTGGGCCTACCTCCGGGCCCGGTACTGAGTGTCCCCATCGCGCGGAACTTCACGTTCTACTATGGCGGCTGGGACATCTCGACGATCCGGGTGAGCGCCGCTTGCCGGCACCTGCTCTGGCCGGAATCGACTCAGCGCTGGCTGGATGGAATGACCTGGCGGGCGGAGCCGGGCTACTACGAGATGTCGATGATCTTGCCCGCTGGCAGTAACCGCGACTGGATGGCCGCCGTGCGCAGTGCGCCGGGCGGCGACTGGCAGGCCGCGCCCGTCTCGGTGGCCCTAATCAGCGTCTTGCTGCAGCTCTCCATCTACCGTATCGATCCCCTCCGCGATGCCATCTGCCTCTGTTCGGAACTCCTGCCTGTCGAGGAAGTGACTCGTCTCGCCGAAGGCCTACAAGGGGCCGACTGGCAGCAGCTGATGCCAGTCGATGAGCTGTCGCGGCAGCTGTCGATTGAGATGTTTAGGCAGATGCCGCAGCACATCCGGACATCCATCACAGTCGAGGAAGGCAAGGTCTTCCTTAAGCCGATGGCGGAACAGAATACGCCGCCCGGAGTCGGCATGCTGATCACCAAGAAGGTGAAATAACAACTCAGGAACACATCGTTCCGACCACCCGCTCACAATGTGAGCGGGGATTTTTGATGCCGCAATTCTTGTAAGAAGATGATATGTACGTTTACTCTCGGAACAGCGTCTGTAGCTACACATAGTCCTATGTCTGAGCCACTTCGACCAACCATTGGCGTCGCTGTCATCGTCAAAAAAGAAGACAAGATTCTCATTGGCAGGGATACGCGCAAGGGTACCACCATCTACGGTGTGCCCGGCGGCCACTGGGAACACGGTGAGTCGCTGCGCGACGGTGCGGCGCGGGAGGTGCTCGAGGAGAGTGGGATTGTATGCAGCGTGGGCCGCCTGGTCTCGGTCTACGACTTTTACCGCGAGGACAAGAAACGCAGTTATCTCTCCATTGGCTTCGAGGCCGACTATGTTTCGGGCCATTTGACCGCGCACGAACGCGAGGGGCGGACAGAGTGGGATTGGTACGAATTGGAGGCAGCCTTAGCACTCGAACTCTTCGCGCCGGACCGCGTGCTGCTGGAACGGTACCGTTCGGGTGTTGTGTTCGCTTAAAACAGGCACGCGCCAAACCTGATGGCACGAAAGTGGCATTGCCGATGATTTATCTACACACTATGGTTGTCGGCCGTTCTTTTCAGCAACGATATTCTCAGAGACGGGCCCTTTGGGCATCGGCAGGTGCCTAGGTGGCCCGTTTCATTTTGAGACAGGCACCGTGTCCCTTTAGGAAATTCGTCATGGTGGATCACCCATTGCCCGAGACGATTGACCCGCAGTGCGTCAGTAACCACACGCTGCGCCGACTTCTTCAAGAGAAAAGCGCCGAACCAATCGGTATTGAGGCAGGCAAACTCCTGCTCTTGCGTCGAGTGAACAATCCGTCGCTTGGCCTGGTGATGAAGTATGTACCCACTATCCGCCACGAGGCGTGGAAACAACTGCTTCGCCAAACGCCCACAAGAGATGATTTACTTTGGATTCTCTGCCACGTCCCCGAGCTGCAACGCGAATGCTGGCAGCGGTTGCCCACACTCACGAACGAACAGCTGTGCACCGTGATGGCAGACGCACCCGATTTACTTCATGAGGCGTGGAAGCGTTGTTTAGACCAAAGTCCCAACTACTATGACCTTGAGCGAGTACTGGTGCGCGTACCCAGCCTGCGCGAAGAGGCCGCAACGCTCATTCTGCAAGCGTATTGCCCAAATACCATCCTCTTGTGCATTCTCTACTGGGTGCCTACCCTGCGTGCCGCCGCTTGGCAGCGACTGCTGGAACAAGGGCCCACCGACGCCGATCTCCAGTATATCCTCGACTGTGTCTATAGCCTGCGAAACGAAGCTATAGCACTTCTACGACGTTCGTCCCTCTAATCCATGCCCGTAGCTTTGGCTACGGGATTTTTAATGGCATTCTTGACAAGAAATATATTCATACAATAATAGATTATTCACACCATTGTCTCAGGAAAGATCAGCGCCCTGCGCGTCGCCAGCGGTGAATAGCGCGCTGGTCTTTGTTCGACACAGTCCGTTCACTCGCGGTTCGAGTCCTTTAGGAGAAAGGAGTCATGCAGACTCACTACCCCGAGCTCAAGCAGCTCAAAAACTTCGTTCAGTTCGCCACACAGCTCCAAGATCTTGCCGGCCCGGCAGCCTATCCATGGCTCATGGCCTTCACCGAAGGAATCACCGAGGTGGAGGACGACACGTTCACATTTTACGATCCGGGTGTCGCCGCCAAAGACATCGTCGCGATCGCGCCTACATGCTTCTCGATGCCCAATCTCGAGACGTGTGAGTGGGCCCGACAGACTAGGTCCCCCGGTCTGAAGCGATTGCGCTTTCCGTCTCGCAAAAGCTTGAACAAACGTCTGACCAACCAGATGCACTTCCTGGCCGAGGAAGAGCATCTGGTGTACGTGCCGGAAATGATGGTTTTCTGCGCCTTGTTGGATTTTGAGTCACGTCCGCTGCCCTTTCAGTATCTCATCCGCACTGGAGATCGCAGCACTAGTCGTCTGCTCTTTTCTCACGATGCCAAAACCGGGAGATTCTGCGTCTTGGTCGGCCTAACGGATGATCAAGCCGACTGCAGTTGGGGTGACATCGGCTTGGCTGGCATCACATTCGAACAACAATCCTGAGACTGACGGAGGCGCCCGCTTCCAATCAGAACCTTGGTCCCGCATCGTTCCATCGCTACCGCTAGGGTTCATTTTCTGTGTCTACCCAACAGCCACCATGGTGCCTGCCACTGTGAATTTTGCGTGCAGGACAAGAAACACAGTGGACGTTCTCACTCCCAAATCAAATCGCCTTCTTCCAAATACGTCTCCACGCGAATCTTGCCAATGGTCACCGGACAGTCGGGCGTGGGGCGGGCACGCTTGATGGCGCGGCGCAGACCCGTACGATCGAGCACGTCGCGGAAGCGATCGACGGCGCCGCGACTGTTGAATTCGGTCATTTGCGTAAATTGCTCGATGCGCTTGCCCGTCACGTACACACCGCCATCTTTCACTTCAATGCGGTAGGCACCCATGCGCGTGTCATCCAAGTGGGGACGGAGCACCACCGGACCATCGCGGGGCGGCTCTAGGGCAATCTCGGCTGCATCACGCAGTTCACGCTCAGCAATCACCACGGGCATCAGGCGGTTCATGAGCTCCTTGGTGCCCACGGTGGTGGCAGCCGAAATCTCGGCGGCGACCTCGATCTTCTCCTTCTTGAAGGCCTTGCGGATGGCGTCGAGGTGATCGGGGATGAGGTCGATCTTATTGAACACGACGAGCTCCTTCTTGCTAGCCAGCGTGGCCGAGCTCTTCTCCAGTTCCTTGCGGATGGTGCGGTACTCCTGAATCAGTAGGCCCGGATCAAGCTCGCCTCCCTCAGGCGGGAAGGCGCGATTCACGTCGATGAGGTGCAGCAGGATGCCGCAGCGCTCCACGTGGCGGAGGAACTCATGGCCGAGTCCCTTGCCCTCGCTAGCGCCCTCGATGAGGCCCGGGATGTCGCAAAGCACGAAGGAGCGATCGCCCACCGTCACTACGCCTAAATTGGGCACAAG
>CAZYNU010000018.1:0-25321 GCA_964648045.1 uncultured Candidatus Peribacteria bacterium | reverse complement strand
CATTTCGCGCAGGCAACACAACGTCAGCGGCCTGTTTCTTTCTCCACTTTCTTTGGCGCAAAGAAAGTGGATACCAAAAGGCGCATCAACCTCAGGAGATCAGCTTTTCCAAACCAGCCTTATCCTCGCTCTTGCCGATGACCGCAAGCTTAAGGCTCTCGGTGGTGAAGATGCGCTTGGCCAAGGCGTTGAGCTGCTCCAGCGTGACGGCATCGACGCATTGCATGTACTCCTCGATGGTGCGCACTTTGGGATAGAGCAACTGCTGACGGCCGAAGAAGTGGCCCAGCTCCTCGCTGTCCTCGAAGCCAAGCGTCATACGGCCCTTCAGGTAGTCCTTGGCGCGCTTCAGCTCGTCGGCGTCGAAGCCCTCTTTGGCGCACAGCTCGTACTCGTGACGGATGAGCGAGATGGCCTCGTGCAGGCGCGACTGGTCAATGCCGGCGCGTGTCGAAACGATGCCGGCGTCGAGGTAGGCGTCCACTTCGGTCTGGATGTAGTAGCACATGCCCTTGGCCTCGCGAATACGGAGGAACATGCGCGAACTCATGTTGCCGCCCAGCGCGATGGCCAGGAGCTTTTGGGCGAATTGCTCGTCACTAGTGGAGGGCACGCCCGGCACGCCGAGCACCAAGTGGGCCTGCTCGGTCGGCTTGCTGCGCAGAAAGACGCGCTCCGTGCTGTACGCCTTGAACGGCTCGAATTCCCGTCCTTTCTTGCCCGCCAGCGCGCCAAAGTACTTCTCGGCTAACGCACGCGCTTGTTCGGGCGTCACTTTGCCGGCGAAGACGACCACGCAGTTGTCGGGCGTGTAGAGACGATCTTTATGCGCCTGGAAGTCGGCCTGCGTCACGCTCATGATCACCTCCTCGCGACCGATCGTGTCCCAGCCAAGAGGTGTATTGCCGAGCATCAGCTCCTCGAAGTCCCAGCCCGCGCGGTACATGGGCGTATCTTGGTACATGCGCTCCTCCTCAATGATCACGCCGCGCTCGCGCTCGATGTCCTCCTTGGGAAACGTCGCTTTCAGCAGCATGTCGGAGAGCACATCGCACGCCAGCTCGGTGTGGGCGGCGGCGGCCTTCAC
Organism: uncultured Candidatus Peribacteria bacterium; assembly: GCA_964648045.1. GTDB lineage: Bacteria > Patescibacteriota > Gracilibacteria > Peribacterales > Peribacteraceae > JAGOUB01. Next base: position 24,234 of record CAZYNU010000018.1, on the reverse strand, counting down.
ATAGTAGCCGGCATACTCCTTGCCGGTGAAGGCATTGAAGTCGGCACCCACGGCCTCCAGGGCCACCGAGACCTCTTTGGTGTTCTTATACTTCTCGCCGCCCTTGAAGAACATATGCTCCAAAAAGTGGCTAATGCCGCGCTGTTCGTGCGTCTCGTAGCGCGAACCGGCGCCAGCAAAAACAATGACTGTGACGGCCTCGGTGCCTTCGACAGGAGCAGTGAGGACGGGCAGGCCAGAGGGAAGTCGAACGAGGGTGTGCTTCATGGAATCAGGCGGAAGGGGCGGGTGAAAGAAGGGGCCAGAAATTCAGGGCGGCGACGATCATGAAAAGTAGAAAAGCGGTGACGCCGATGAACCAGCCAAGCCCGCGCGAGGTCTCGCCGTCGGCCAGGCTGCGGTGGAGCGCGAGGGCGCCCATCATTAAGCCGGCGCCAGCCAGCGGTACATCAACCACCCGAAGCCAAAAGGCTGGCCAGGGTGTAAGGAGATCGTTGCGCAGGCAGAGGAACGCCAGGAAGGCGCTGAGCCCGAGCGGGTAGAAGATCGCCGCCGAGAGGACGGAGAGAGTGCGCGTCACGACGGCAGTGTAGCGGAGTTACCGCTCACGCTTCACCGTCAGACGGGCACGGCCGGTGCTGCGGCGGCGCGACAAGACCTTGCGACCGTTCTTCGTCGCCATGCGCGAACGAAAACCGTGTTTGCGAAGCCGGCGGCGCCACTTCAATTTTCCAAGCATAAGTGCCGGGGCAGACTACCGACGCATCCAGGAGGGGTCAAGGAAGAATGACATCGCCACTCCCCGGCTTGCCTGGGCGGAAGACGAAACTACGCAGAAAGACGTAATTGAGGCTCAGGAGGAGCAGCACGGCCACGGCCTTACCGATGAACTCCGGCACGGCCAGAAAGTGGATGAGACAGAGCGAGATCAAGTAGTTCATGAGGGCCGAATTGCCGTAGACGAGTAGGAACTTCCAAACCTCCGAGCGAGCTTTGGTTTCGTGCAGGCGGAACGTGAAGTACTTGTTGCAGAGGAAGACGGTGAGCAGCGCTAGACCACCCGAAAGCAGTAGCGCCGTCGCGGGCGGCCAATCGAGCAAGCGGGTGCAGATGAGCAGCGTGCCGAAATCGACCGTGGCGCCAAGTCCGCCGCTTACGAGGAAGCGCGCGAAGACGGGCGCATGGCGCCGGATACGGGAAAACAGCGGATTAGGATGGGTCACGACGAGGAGCATACAGGAGGAAACGCGGAGCGCACCTCCTCATGACGAAGGCATGAAAAAACCGGCTCCCCACGAGGGAGAACCGGCAGATCGGAGAGAAGCTAGCAGCCGATCCTCAGGTGGACCAGGAGCTGGGCGATGGACGCGCGGGCGATGACGTCGGGCGTCTTGACCACAGCCTCGTGCCAGACGTAGAACTCGACACCCTGCCAGCTCGGATGTGTCATGCAGGAGGCGCCCCCGGGCACAAACTGCAGCTCGGCGTAGTTCACCTCGACGGCGTAGGCCTTCAGCCCCTCACCGGCGGCGAGGTTCACCTCGAAGTAGTTGCAGTCGATCGCCCCGGGCAAGCCGGGCAGCAGGATGGGTTCGGAGGCGTAGGCCTTGGTCTCGGTCTCGCGAGAGGCGGCGGCAGCGTGGGTCTCGTCGGGGCGTTTGAAGCCACCGACGGCACAGAGGTGCATGCCGTCGCCCAGATTGACACGCTTCTCGGCCAGCAAGCCGATGTAGAGGCGACTGCCACGCAACGCGTAGGGCAGCGTCACCGCCCCGCCCGCGTGCTGGAACCTCCAGCCGGTGTGGCCGTCGCGGTCATCGGTGCCGAAGCGCAGCGTGCCGTACTTCGAGACCAGCTCGGCCTGGCGGACGCTTCCTTGGTCATCGACTGCCAGCGACCGGGTGCTCCAGACGCCCTTCTTTTCCTCGGGGATGGGAATGAACATGGTTCTTCCTTCAGCAAACGAGTTCTCCGACGTGCCGCCCGCGATAACGGGCGTGCTAATATACTTTAAACTATATTAAAAATACGTCAATATAGACAGGGAGAGGCTTCCGGTGGGGACTTTCCTGGCCTAGACTCGTCACATGGCGCTCCTGGAAAAGCAGATCTGCATCGTCGGCTTGGGCTACGTGGGCCTCCCGCTTGCGACCGCCCTCGCGCGCAACGGCTTCACGGTCTCAGGCTACGACATTAGTGCGGGGCGCATCGAAGAACTGCAGCGCGGGCACGACCGCACGAACGAGCTGACCGAGGCGCAGCTCAAGGCCGTCACCATTCAGTACACGACGGACCCGGGCGTGATCGCCGCCGCCGGCATTGTCATCGTCACAGTGCCGACGCCCATCGACGCCAGCAATAACCCCGACCTCTCTCCCGTCGTCTCCGCCATGGAGACGATCGGCAAGCGTTTGAAGAGGGGCGCGATCATCGTGCTCGAATCGACCGTCTACCCCGGCGTGATGGAAGAGATCTGCGCACCGATTTTGGAAAAAGAATCGGGACTGAAGTGCGGAACCGACTTCACGCTCGGCTACTCGCCCGAGCGCATCAACCCAGGCGACAAGGAGCACACCGTCGACAAGATCGCCAAGGTGGTGGCCGGCCAGGATGCGGCCACACTCGAGATCTTGAGCGAGCTCTACGGCACGGTGACAAGCGGCGGCATTCACCGCGCACCGTCCATCAAGGTAGCCGAGATGGCCAAGGCGATCGAGAACGCCCAGCGCGACCTGAACATTGCCTACGTGAACGAGATCGCGCTCATTTGCAGCCGTCTGGGGATTCGCACCAAAGACGTGCTCGATGCCGCCGGTACCAAGTGGAACTTCCTAAAATTCCAACCCGGCCTCGTCGGCGGACACTGCATCGGCGTCGATCCGTATTATCTTGTGGAGAAGGCGCGTCAGCTCGGGCTCAAGACGCACGTCATCAGCGCGGGACGCAGCGTGAACGACGGCATGGCGCAAGAAGTGGTGAACCGTGCCTTGGCCGCACTCGGCCCAATCTCCGGCAAGCGCGCACTTGTGCTGGGTCTCACCTTCAAAGAAGACATCCCCGATACGAGAAATAGTAAGTCATTCGATGTGTTGGCCGCCCTGCAAGCCGCCGGTCTAGAGGCGCACGGCCACGATCCCGAGGCACACCCAGCCGTGCTCGAACACGAGCAGGTGATCTTGGGCGACTTGGACAACGGCGGTTACGACGCCGTCTTCTGGCTGGTGCCACACCGCGCCTATCGCGACCTCGCCGCCGCGGATTGGCAGCGTTTGGTAAAACCAGGCGGCGTGCTCTTCGACCTGAAATCCATCCTCGATCCCGCCACGCTGCCGGATCGCACGCTTCTCTCGCTCTGATCAGCGGACGATGCGAATGAAATAGCCCGACGTCTGCAGGGCGGAAATCTCTTGCATGCCTTTCGTGCCCCAGTCGAGCAGACGGCAGAGCCAGACGAGCGGCGCCAGGCGGTGCAGCGGCAGGAAGCGCAGCAGTGTCTCGGTGAGCCCGCGCACCGGGCAGATTGTCACTTCATGGCAACCACGGAAGAGGAAAGCGATACCGTCTTTTGAGGCGCGAAAGTAATCGTAATAATCGCCTGTTTGCACGGCGTGGTAGCGATACATGAACGGGATGTAGATCAGGCCCGTGCCACCTGGCTTGAGCACGCGTGTTATTTCTTCGGCGGCGCGCTTAGGGTCGTAGACGTGTTCGAGCACGGCCATGCAGAAGAGACCATCGAGACTGCCCGTCTCGAAGGTGAGGGCATGAATGTCTTCTACGCGGTCGGGGTGGTACTGGTCGGTGTAGTCGGTGACGAGATAGCGGAGCTTCGGATCCTTCAGGTGATGCCCGAATTTGGCGACCAGTGCCTTGTCCTCTTTGTCGCCACGCGTGGCGTCGAGCCGCAAGCCGCCGCCCAAATCAACAACGGTTCCGCCGCGCGCGAACACCGCCTGGATCGAGTCGTGTAGGAACGCTTCCCAGTGAGGATGGCGAACCTGCATCCAGGGCGAGTGCGCAGGGTGCATGACAGCTGGCCGATGGGATGTGTCGACGCGCTTGGAGGTCTCCATGCCGGACCAGCGTAGCACCGTGCTACCATCGAGGGGATGTCCGCCCTCTCCCCCGCTCTCCGCCGTCTGGCCAAAATGGCCGACGAAGTTCTGCGCGCCTGCCGCTCCAGCTGGTACAGCGCTTTGCTCGGCGCCTGCGGGCGCGGCCTCCAGATCTACGGACCCATCTCTATCCGCCATCCCGAGAACGTACGAATGGGAACGGATTGCACGCTCAATCACTGGGCGATCCTCAATGCCCGAGCACCGCTGACCATCGGCAACCGGGTGCGCCTCTCGGCCCACTGCATCGTGAGCACGGCCGGGCTGGAAACCGCCAAGACACCGGCGGGCCAACTCCACGCCCATCTGGCCAAGCCCGTGACCATCGGTGACGACGTCTGGATTGGCGCGGGGGCCATCATCCTGCCGGGGGTACAAATCGGCGCACGGACGGTCGTGGGCGCGGGTGCCGTGGTCACCAAGGATGTACCGCCCGACTCGGTGGCAACGGGCGTGCCGGCCGTCGCACGGCCCAAGAAGGCATAGTCCGACGCCGGGCGCTGTGGGAGAATGGAGGCAATGCAGCGGGAGCAAACCCCATCGCGCATCCCTTGGGATCGCCTCAGTCGGCGCTTCAACATCAACGTGCGCTACTTTGCGGAGAACTCCGCTGTGCTCACGCTCAATTACGCGCTTTCGGTGCTGGGTGGGCTTGTCACCGGCTACCTGGTGGCCCGCCTGCTGCCGGCCGAACTGTACGGTGGCTATCGCTTCGGACTGGCCGTCACCGGTTTTGTCAGCTTGATCACGTTGCCATCACTCGAATCGGCCGTAGCCCGAGACATCGCCAAGAACACGCCCGCAGGCACGCCCTTGCGTTTCACCATGCTGGTCAATGGTGCCATGTGCGCGCTCGGGGCGCTCATCTTGGTGGGCATCATTCCGCTACTTGGTCTGTGGCAGCGCGAAAGTCTGGCGCCGCTACTTCTGGTGATGGCGGCAGTCTTCATTCCCCTTCAGATCGCCAACACGTTCTTCAGCGGCATCATCACCGGCACCGGCGAGTTCCGACGATTACTGGGAGTGAACGTACTCTCGACGCTGGTGGTGATTTGCCTCGTACCGCTCACGCTGGCGTTCACACATTCATTGCCGGCGCTCTACGCAGTGGCGGTAGGCCTGCCGGGACTCGTGGTCGTGGCGACATTCTTTGCCCAACTCAAACGATTCCCCTCTCGCGAGCGTTCGTGGCACGTGATCAAATACGGCACATTACTCAGCCTCAACACCATTCCGGTCGCCATCGCCTCGCAGCTCGATAGCTTCATCATCGCCGGCATGTTCGGCTTGAAGCAGCTCGCGTTGTTTCAGGTGGCCATCCTGGTGCCCGAGCAGCTGAAAGTGTGGTTCAAGTCGCTCATGCCGATTTCGTTCTCGCGCCTGGCGACCATGGAAGACAGCTGGGAGAGCCGCCGCAAGATTCGCCGCGCCACCGGGCTGCTCATGCTGGGCGTCGGCGCCATGGTGGCCGTGTACGCCGCGCTCGCGCCGTGGCTGTGCGAGATGCTCTTCCCAAATTACACCGGCACAGACATCGTTCGGCTAACGCAACTCTCGGCCGCATTGCTCGTGGTGGTGCCGGCCTCGCTACTCTCACAGTACCTAGAAGCGCACGGCATGCTGCGGGCACTGCAATGGGCCAATTGGCTCTCGCTGACGATCTTCGTGGTGGCCCTGCTCACACTCACGCCAGCACTTGGACTAGTCGGCGCCATTCTGGCGCGCGCCCTGCTGCGCGGCGTCTTCGCCGTGGCCAACCTCTTCTCGCTGCTCACCACCCCTCTCGTTCGCGACTGACCCATGCGCTTCACAACCTCCTGGGACGACGGCTACGCCCTGGACCTGCGCGTGGCGGCACTGCTCACGCGCTACGGACTGACGGGCACGTTTTACGTCTGTCCGGCCACGCAGTACGGATTGCCACTCCTGACAGACGAAGAGCTACGCTCGCTCGCCGCCAAGCATGAGGTAGGCGCCCATACGCTCACCCACCCGCGTCTGACGCGCATCACGGTCGAACGCGCCCATGAAGAGATTGCCGGCAGTAAGGCAGCAGTCGAGCGACGCACCAACAAGCCGTGCACGATGTTTTGCTATCCCAAAGGTGACTGGTCACCAGCAGTGGCAAACCTGGTGTGCGCCGCGGGGTTCAACGGGGCGCGAACGACCGAGGTATGGCGCTTTGAGGGCACGGACCGCTTCGCCTTGCCGACCAGCCTGCAACTGACGCACTTCCCGGCGCGTCGCGTCTTTCGCTCATGGCGTCACGTTGTCGATCCGCTTGGACCGCTGCGCGTGTCGTGGCAACCGCTCCGGCGACTGGGCGTACCCACCTCGGCCATGTGCAGCTGGCTGCCAATGGCAACGGCCCTCTTCGATCGGGCATTGGCAAAGGACGAACCCTTCTTTCATCTCTGGGGGCATAGCAGTGAAATCGAGCGCTATGGCCTCTGGGACGAACTCGACGCCTTCCTGGCACATGTCGCCGAGAGCGGCGCCGTACCGGTCACCAATGCCGAAGTGGCAGCGTCCGTCGCCTGATCAGACGGGTTTGCGATAGAGTACAAACGGCACAACGGCCTCGTAGCCCTTGGCCGCGAAGCGCTCGCGAAGAGCCTGCAATCCGGGCGAGACGTGGAACAGCTCCGGCCGATGATCTTTGATCTGCGTCAGGACAAATCCGCCCGGCGCCAACTTGGCGTCGAAGGCGTCGAAATACGCGACGGGGTCGTGGAGGTGTTCAAACACCTCGGTGGCAATCAGAACATCAAAGGTGGGCAGTTCCGGCAGTGGCCGTTCCCGAGTGCTGTCAATCAGCTCTGCCCGCAGTTGAAACTTGGCGCAGAGGAAGGCGAGGAAGCTCTTGCGCATCGTTGGGATATCAATGAGCACCAGGCGGGGATTGGCCCCACGGTGACGCAGAGCCTCTGCCAATGCGATGGAATGCTGAGCTAAGCCGCAACCGAAATCGACGATGACCGGCTCGCTCTTGCCGGCAAGGCCACGCACGAGCGGATGATCATCGGCCCACTTGGTTTCCTTATACGACAGATAGCGCAGGAAATAGAGCGGCGCGGAGAATTGGTAGGCCTCAAATACCTCGGTCGGCTGATCATTAAAGAAGACCGCGTACACCTTATTGGAAAGCGTAAGGAAAAAGCGGAAGAAGACACCTCGGTGCCCACCACGCATCGACTCCCACGAGTCGGTATAGCGACGACGGCTCTCCTCCACGGAAATCTGCAAGCGCTGGGCGTTCCATTCGCAGAAGGCCTCTTGCCAACGATTCATCGTCCGCAGCCGCTCGGGGCCGCGCAGCCACGCAACTGCATATTCCGATTTCGGAATGCGGTTCAGCACAGAGACAACAGCTTTCTTAAGCATGTCGCGAGGATACTGGCAGCACGCACTCACGCCAACGGCCACGCTGGCACCCAGAGGCCGGGAGCCTGATACTATCCAACCATGCCCGAAACCGGACGCTCGCCCCGCATCTGCCTGTTTGGCTATTTCGACACCGAGAGCGCCCGCACCTGGACGCTGACCGAAGGCTTGCACCTGGCGGGCTACACGACAACACCGTGTCTCAGCCGCAAGCGCGGCCTCTGCAACAAACTCCGTGACCTCTTCCGGCAGTGGTCGCACACGCAATGCGACGCCATGTTGGTGATGTTCCCCGGGCAATACGTGATGCCGTTCGCCTGGATGCTCGCCCGGCTTCGCGGCGTGCCGTTAATCGTGGATGCGTTCATATCGCAGCACGACACGCTGGTACGCGACCGCCGTTTAGTGTCGTCTTGGAGTCCCATGGCGGCGCTGCTCTGGATGGCCGACTGGATCACCTGCCACCTGGCCGATCTGGTGCTCATCGACACCGAGAGTCACCGCCAGTTCTTTCTTACTGCATTTAACGTGAGGCCAAGCAAACTCCTGGCCGTGCCGGTCGGTGCGCGTTACGACCTCTTTTCTCCTGCTCCAGCCGCCCGGCATGAACACTTCACCGTGCTGTTCCACGGCACGTTCATTCCGCTGCAGGGCATCGAGTGCATTCTGCGAGCGGCCGCCATTCTGCAAACAAAAGATCCCAAGATTGCCTTGCGTCTTTTCGGCCGGGGTCAGACGCGCTCCGCCATGGAAACACTGGCCACCGAACTCCACCTGCAGAACGTCGCGTTCTTCGAACCCGTTCCGTTGCCTGCACTGGCGGAAGAAATCCGACGAGCCGACGTCGGATTGGGCATCTTCGGACTAAGTGATAAGGCGGCGCGAGTCATTCCTCATAAAGCTTACGACATCTTGGCCTGCGGACGACCGTTGATCACGGGCGATTCACCGGCCGCGCGAGCGTTACTGCAAGACGGCGATACGGCCCTTCTCACGCCCATGGGTGACGCCAACGCCCTAGCCGCGGCCATCCTGCGTCTGAAGAAGGATCAGGCACTTGCGTCTCGCCTTGCAGTGCAAGGACACGCGTTGGTCAGCCATACGCTGGCGCCCAGCCAGATTGTGGCGCCGCTCGTGGCCTGGCTCGCTCAGCATCGGGTAGACTCCCGTTCATGACGAAGTCGTGGATTGATCGCTGGTACAAGTACATCAAGCCGTTTCGCTTCCTCTATGCGTGGATCAAAGATCCGGCCACGAAGGCGAAGGCCTCGGCCCGCGCGGCCGAGTGGAAGGCACGCGGCTACAAAGGCGCCAAGCTCGACATCTGCGGCGGGCGCTACCCCTACAAACCGGGCGAATTCTTGAACGTCGATATTGTCGACTTCCCGGCCGTCGATTTGGTATTCGATCTACGTCAGACGTTCCCCCTGCCCTCGGGGGTCATCGCCGAAATCATTTCCATTGGCACGTTGGAGCACTGCCGCAAACCGCAGGTGGAACACATTCTGCGCGAATGTTTCCGCATCATGCAGCCAGGCGCCCCCATTCGCATCTGCACCCCGGACATCGAACTTATCGCCGAAGGCGTGCTGCGCGGCGATGGCAGCGAGGTGTTGAACCAATACCTCTTCGGCCGCTTTAAAAGCGAAGAAACGAGCGACCTGGACGTGCATCGCTCCATGTACCGCGCCAGCGAAATGATCGAACTCCTTCACTCCATCGGCTTCGTGAACGGTCGCCGGCTCACGGTGGGACCAGACATCCCGCATAACCCTCTCTATGCCTTTTTGATTGGGGCCGAGAAGCCGTCCGCCTGAGAACGATTCTAGATAACCCAGGCCGAAGAATGTAGGGTGTGGCCACATGGAACTGACGGGAGAGCGGCACATCCCCGGCTTGTCTACCGGCCGTTCGGCGGCCGATCATCTTGCCCGCTACGAATTCGCGGCACCGCACGCAGCCGGTCGCGACGTGATGGATATCGCCTGTGGCTCGGGCTACGGTGCGGCCTTTTTAAAGGAGCACGGCGCCAAGACGGTCGTCGGCATCGACGTGGCGGAAGACTCAGTGACATACGCGCGAGAGCACTTTGCGGCGCCCGGCATCTCGTTCGAGTGCGGCAACCTGGAGACACTGGAAGACAAAGACCGGTTCGACGTGATCACCTGCTTCGAAACCATTGAACATGTCGCCGATTACCAGGGCTCTTTGCGCCGGTTGTACGCCGCCTTGCGACCCGGCGGAACGCTGATTCTCTCTACTCCAAACCGCCTGATCACCTCGCCCAACGCGACGTCGCTCGCAAGCAAACCGGCCAACCCTTTCCATATCCGCGAATTCACACCGCCTGACATGCGTCGCTTCCTGGAAGAGGCAGGCTTCGCATCTGCAAATATTGCTGGCTACGGCCAGCGACAGCAGCGTTACTTCCGCTCCTGGCCCGGACGCGTGATCTACAAATTCCTAATGGATCCCGCCAGCAAGACCTCACCCGCCGTAACGCCCATGGGAAAATTACAGCCGCGATACATGGTTTTCGTGGCCAAGAAATAAATGACCATCAACGTCGGCCCATCGAGAGCAACAGCGTGGTGACCAGTCGAGGCAATCCGTGATGCTCCACAACGATGCGACGGAGCGTGGCGACTAGAGCCTCGCGCTCCGGCTCACTGAGCGTGAGCAGGGCCAGGCCCTTGGCACCGAGTGATGCAGGCGTGGCCTGGCAGGCCTCGGGCAGCAAGGCGGCGGCGGCTTCGGAGGTGGTCACGACCAAGCAGCCACAAGCCATCGCCTCCAGTAAAGCTTTATCCAGACCGCCGCGACTAGCATGGATGAACAACGTCGTGCGCGAGAGAAGTGCCGGCAACTCTCGGTGCGGAAGAAAGCCCATCTCAATCCGGTTACGGACGCCAAGCTGTTGGGCCAAGGCTTGGACCGTTTCCTTCTCGCGGCGATCGGCATCGGTAAAGGCATCGCCGGCGATGCGCAGGTGCATACCTGACGGCAGCGCCGCAAAAGCCTCGACCACCTGGGGCAGATGCTTGATAGGCGTCACGCGTCCGACGGTAGCGCAAAGATGTGGGTCGCGAGTGCCCGCGGGCGAGAACTGCAGTGTGTCGATGCCGTGTCCCACCACTTCCTGTTTGACTGACGGCCACGGCATGCCCTCTGGCGTTGCCGAATAGATGCGAGCACAGAGACGCTCCGCCCATGTGAGTACGCGACCGCCGCGGCGTACCTCGTACCAAAGGAAAATACGTTTCCTCAGCACTACCCACACCGGCCAGCCCAGCACTACCCACACCGGCGTCATATGCACGAGCACGGCGTCGTAGTTGTGGCGATGAACAACGAGCAACTGCCAGAAGCGAACAATCTGCGCGACCCTGTTTGCCCCTCTCTCTTTGCAAAGAGAGAGGACGGACGCGTCTACAGTCGTGCGTCCGACCTGCTGCGCGATCACGGTGAGCTGTGTGCCCTGCGCTACAAACTCCTCCAGCCAGCGATGAAAGAACCCCAGAATGGGGTGATCAAGATCAGCCGCTTGTGTAATAACAAGGAGCTTCATCGAGCGAGAGAACGAAGATATGCGGCATAGGCGGCGACGCCCTGGTGATACTCATAGCGTTCGGCAACCGCACGACCGGCGAGGCCCATGCGAGCACGTAGCGTTGGGTCGCCAAGCAGCGGCGCTAGCGCGGCGACCATGGAATCTGCTGTGCCGTCGTAGAAGATGCCATTCACACTTTGTGTGACTGTCTCGGGCGCAATACCCACGCGCGTCGTGACCACCGGCAAACCGCAGGCCATGGCCTCGAGCAATACGCGCGGTCCACCTTCACTAAGAGAAGCAAGAACAAACACCTTGGCCGAACGGAGCGCGGCGGCGATATCCGCCGGGCCAGGCAACCAACCAGCAAACGTAACGCGATCACCCACGCCCAAAGAAGCTGCGTATGCCTCGGCATACGCACGCTGCGGTCCGTCACCAACAACCAACAGCGATGCGCCGGGGAGTTGAGCCAAAGCGGTGATCACCGTGATCAGACCCTTGTTGGGAACCAGTCGTCCGCAGAAAACAAGATCGTACGTGGGAGCGGCACTTGCCGGCAGAAGCGCATCGAGGCGCAGATAGAGCGAGGAAACTACGGCGATGTTCGCAGCCGGCACGCCCATGGCAACCAAACGATCACGCACGGCGCCGTTCACGACGCGTACGCCATCGGCATAGCCCGCCACCCAAGGCAATAGGCGATTCAACGGACGCAACAGCGCCTCTTTCCAATCGGCCGCGACAGGATCACCCACCAAGTGGTGAATCTCCTCGCAGGCGGCAATACCCGTACGACGCTTCAGCTGGCGGGCGCCAAGTCCATTGTAGAACGGCGGAAAATCGTGGACCGTCATCACCTGATGACCATGCTCGCGCACGAGGGCTGCACCCGCACGAGCGATGAACAACGGCTGGAACAGGAGCGGCCACGGCGAGGGATGAACGAAGACATTGCCGAAGAGCGTGCGCTCGCTGCCGCCCCGTGGGCAGAGAACGTCGATACGATCGAAGTGACGAGAAAGGCCCTCAAGTGTCTGCCAGAAAGCACCCTGCTTTCCTGAAGCCAGCGAGCGATCGCCACTGATCATGAGGAGCTTCATGCGAGTCGCGAAAATAGAGCGAGATGCTCGGCAGCGACGGCGTCCCAGTCGCGCTTCAGCGGCGGGCGAGCGGCGGCCGCAGCCAGATCGGCATAATCGGCAAGCGTGCGGCGAATAGCAGCGGCAACGGCCGACGGAGTTTCCAAGTCGTCCAGGCGCATGCCCTCCGTCAGCTGCTCACTCAACCCCGTCTCGCGCGTCAGCAAGACGGGCAAGCCTGCGCTGCGGGCCTCAAGTGCGGCATTCGGACTGATGTCGGTGAGCGACGGCACCACGAGAAGATCATGCTCCGCGAACACGCGTACTTTCTCTTTGCCATGCGCGGGCAACCGGAACGACACGCGCGGCGCAACATCAGGATGGGCGCGAAGCGCCTGACGAATAGCGCCCTCAGCGGGCCCTTCACCTACGAACGTCAAGGTGCAGTCGGGCAACTCGCGCAAGGCCCGCACGAGTACCGGCAAATTTTTAAAAGCCACGAAGCGCCCAAAGCTCAAGAGACGCGCAGGCCTGCGAAGGACATGAGGAGCGGCTGCCACCGGCTCGGGCAGGGCATTTTCGATCACGCTCGTCGGCGGCAGACCGGAATAGGCCTTCTCATAGAGCGCGCGCTGGTAGGCGGTGGAGAAGATGAGATGATTGAAACGTCGAAGCACCGGCGCGATGAGGCGCGCACTGGGGGGCATCTCGGCAAACCATGCCCGAAGCGAACGCGGATACCCGCGGTCGGTGGCGCGCTCCCAGGGGAAGTCACCACCCAAACGCAAGACCAGCCTGGGGCCGCGCAGGCGCGCGAACACCGTGGGAATACCGGCACTCACGGAAGAGAACGCCTCCACCACATCGGCACCATCGGCCTCTCGGCGCAGGGCGGCAGCGTAGCGGCGCCAACGCAGGAGCGGGCCGCCGTCTTTGGCAACCGTCCGCACAGCATAATCGCCTGTCGGCTGACGCGCCGAGCCGTAGGTCACCACCGTCACGCGGTGCCCACCATGCGCCAGGACGCGGGCGAGGTTCGCCGTGTACGTGGCAGGGCCGCCGATGTCCGGGGGGAAGATCCCCGTCGCCAGCACGATCTTCACCCTGCCATTCTAGCGCCGTTTGCGCGCTACGTCCGAAAAAACGACTGCTATACTGCCGGACGGCATGGAACTCTCGATTGTCATCCTCCACTCGAACACGCCCAAAGACGTGGAAATGTGTCTGCGCTCCATGCGCCAGGCCCGCCTGCCGCGGGAAACAGAGATCATCGTTATCAACAACCGCATCAACGGCGCCAACGACTTGGTGCCCGCCGACGCGTGGGAGGGGCTCGACGTGCGCTTCTTAGAGACGGACGTCGATGGCTATATTTACGGCAACAACTTGGGCTACAAGCTGGCCACCGGTCGCATCATCGGCACCATGAACGCCGACATCACGATGGAGGCAGACACCATTGAGCGCCTCGTCGCGCACCTCGACGCCCACCCCGAGACAGGCATCGTGGCGCCGCGCTTGTTCTACCCAAGCGGCCAAGAGCAAGACAGTGCCCGCCCGTTCCCTTCGGCGATGGAACTGATTAAACGCCGCGTCATTCGAAATCAAAGCGCCAAGCGGCCGCAATTCGGAAGCAACGAGTGGGTCGAGATCGACTGGGTGACGGGCGCGTTCTTCTTCATGACGCGCACCTGCCTCAATGCCGTCGGTGGTCACGACGAGCGCTTCCACCTCTTCATGTCGGACGTGGCTATCTGCCGCAATACCTGGGCAGTAGGCCTGCACGTCCGCCAACTGCGCGACTGCCGCGCCACGCATCACGAAGCGCGCCTTTCGGGAGGTAATCTGTGGAAACTCATTCATAAGCGCACAGGCCGCATCCACGTGAAGGACAGTCTGAAGTACTTCCTACACTACGGACGAAGGCCCCTTCCGCCTCTCTCGCCTTCCGCCCAGCGATGACGCCACTCGTCTCCGTCCTGGTCCCGCTCTACAAGACCGACCCGGCCTACTTACAACAGGCTTTGCAGAGCTTACTCGCGCAAACGTTGGAAGATTGGGAATGCATTCTGATGCACCAGCCAGCCCCCGGCTATCCGGAGCCGAAGGCGGGCATACTGCCCGACCCGCGCTTTCGCCTGCTAACCAGCGCAGCCACGAACATTGGTAGCAATTGGAACGCCTGCCTGCCGTTCGTGCGCGGCGAATTTGTGCAGTACCTCTTTCAGGATGATTTCTGGGACGCAGGCTACCTGGCGCGAATGGTCGAGGCGCTCCGGGCGGCACCAACGGCGGCCCTTGCCACGGCCCGTCGCCGCTATCGCTATGAGGGCGAGGTGGAGAACCGCGCCTTCTACGAAGACGTGCTTTTAGCGCAGACCGAACTCAAACCTGGGCTCTATCCTGGACGTGAATTCCTGGTCCACTGGCTCAATCGCGACCTGCGTCCCAATCTCATCGGCGAACCGATTTTCACCATGCTGCGACGGTCCACCGTGGAAGCCGTCGGCCCCTTTCACGAGGGGTTCTTTCAGTTGATCGACAGCGAGTATTGGATCCGCTGCCTAGAGAAAGGCGACTGGTTTTTGGCCGACGAGACGCTGGGCACCTTCCGCGTGCACGACGAGGGCACCAGCGCCCAGAACGCCCGCGACGGAAAAGGGCTCTTCGAACGCATCGCTCTCATTGAGCGTCTGGCTCACTCTCGCCATCCAAACGTCCGGTCGGCAGCCAAAGCCTCGCTCAAGCGCTCACTCACGCAGATGGTCGACCGCTTCGTGGCCCGGCGCAAAGCGGGCGGCGCGGTGGCGGCCAAAGGTGGAGGCAATTTGCCACTACTAGCCCTGAGACACCCCGTCCTCACATTACGAGCACTCTGGACCGCGGCAGCAAAATTTCTCCGTTAACGTGCAAGCATCTCCCGGTAGACGACGGCGTAGCGGACCGCGATTGCGTCCCAGTCGTAGGCGGCGGCGTTCTTCTGGCCGGCCGCAGCCATAGCCCGGCGCTGCCCCACATCATTGGCCAAACGGATGAGTGCACCCGAAGCAGCCACAGGATCGTCGACCGGCACCAGTACGCCGCACTCCGGCAAAACACTATCGGGGATGCCGCCTACATCGGTCCCAAGCACCGCGCAGCCTGCGGCCTGTGCCTCCAAGAACACGTTGCCTAACGCCTCGCTGCGCGAGAGTCCAACGAAGATCTCGGCCTCGGCGAACTCGCGCAGGACCGCTTGGTGATCAAGCTTCCCTGCATACGTTACGAGCGCTTGCAGCTCCAGCTCGGCGGTCAGGCGCTCCAGATGCCTGCGCTCGCTGCCATCGCCAACAATGCGCAGCGACCAACCCGGCAGGCGCTCGTGCGCCGCTGCGAACGCACGCAGAAGGGTATCAATGCCCTTCATCGGCTCAAGGCGACCCACGAAGACCAGGCGACCCGGAACCTTCGGATGAGCGGCGCGCGCAGTTGCGATGGCGGTCAGCGGAATGCCGTTTGGAATAAGAACGGCATCGTAGCGGCCAAAGCCGGCGGCACGGGCAGCCAGGACTCGGCTGATCACCGTGATACGCGTGGCAATGCGGTGCATAGCACCAACCAGCAAGGCAGTATTCGTACTCTGGCAGGTAAGCAGACGCGGAACGCGCGGCAGGAGCCACGAGCAACCAATGAGTGCAAGGCCGGCGTACGACTCGAGCACAGCATGAATGAGGTGGGGATGGAGGCGCTTGGCGGCGAAAGTCCCCAGAAGTGGAAACAGCCATTTGTCGAACCAGAACCCCAAGCCAACGCGCGTCACCGGTATGCCGTCGATCACGTCCTTTTTAGGAAGATCACGCCGCAACCTCGCCGTCACAATGTGTACGTCGAATTGGCCGCCGAGCCGCGCCGACACCTCCTCCACGCATGCCTCGGCGCCACTGCGAAACGGCCTCAGGAATGCCGACAGGATGACCACGCGGGGCGTCATAGAGCCAAGGTGTCAGCGAACAGTATCTCGTACTTCTTACCAACGACGTCCCACGCAAACTCACGCTCAATCTTCGCGCGAGCCGCTTCGCCCATGCGCCGCCGCTTGTTCGAGTCCTCCACCAAACGACGAACGTGCGCCTGCAGCGCCTCGCGATCACCCGCCGGAAAGAGCAAGCCCGTCACGCCGTTCTCGATCAGAAAGCGGTTGCCGCCCACGTCGCTCGCCACCACCGCACAACCGCTGGCCATCGCCTCCATGATCGCGTTACTCAAGCCTTCACTGTAGCTCGGCATCACAAAAATGTCCGTCGCGCCGAGCACGGCCGGCACATCGTTGCAGAGTCCCAGGAACTCGATGTGATCACGGTATTCCTCCACCAGAGGATGACCAGGCTTGTACCAGCCCGCAACCCGCACGATCAGCTCGGGGCATTGCCGTTTAAGAGGCACAACGGCGGCGGCAAAATCGTCGGCGCCTTTCACCGATTCGAGTCGCCCCACATAGGTGACCACCACCGTGCCGCCAGCTCCACGTTCAGCACTCGGACCGTACGGCATGGGGTCGATACCGGTCGGAATGACGCGCGATTTCCGCGCGATGCCCAAGCGGCGCAGCAAGCTTTCGGGCTGCGGATGAAAAAAGACGACACGATCGGCTGCAAGGAGAACCAACCAGCCCATGGTCCAGGCTCCGGCCGCCATGATCCATCCCACGAAGCGACTGCGGGGCCACCACGTCATGCCCACGAGGGCGTCGGTCAGCACCGTGACGCGGTGTCCAAGCAGGCGCAGCCAAGGCACAGAGAACGACGTCCAGAAGAGAATCTTATTGCAAACGATGAGATCGGGGTTCTCCTCGCGGATCAGCCGACGCACAAGCCCGCCGAACCCCAAGCAAATGCCGAAGTTCAGAGGATCCGGCAAAAAAAGATCTTTTTTACTATGAATCGTGAACGTGGGCGACACCACCTCGGTCCTCGTCTCGCTGCCCATGCAGACCGCCACCACGCGATACCCCCGTCGCTGCCACAGTTCGGCCAGCTTCACGGAACTGGCCATCCAACGGTGCGGCTCTTTCCAGTAAGGGCTGATGAGCAGGATCGTGCGCATCACAGTCAACGGGACACGGATGCCTCCGCGGGCGGCAAGCCCGCATCGCGCAAGGCCAGGTCGCGGACGAGTTTGGCCTGACGCTGACTCAGTTCTTCAAGACGAACGGTAAACTGGAAGACAATGAAGAAGAGGATGCCGATCGCCGTCACGATGATCGCATTCTCTTGGTTCTTGATGCCCGTCGCCAGGGTGAGATACGAGAGCAACGACGGCACAAGCGCGATGGCAGCCGTACCGCCCCAGAAGGCAGTCCAGAGCACAGCCTCCCAGAGGCCCTTTTTGCCGCGCAACGTCAAACCCCACACATACGCCAAAGCGATGAGTGAGAGAATAGGAACGACGATCTGATAGGGGGTGAGCGGCATGATCAGCGCATAAAGGAACGAAGCAGAATGCGGGCGGCGGTCTTTAGGCCATTGGCAAACGACTGCCCCTTGGCCATCGTGTACTCAGAATACATCACCTTCGCCGGCACCTCGATGAAGGTCCATTGCTTGCGACTCACCTCGCGCACGATCTCAGTACAAAACTCGAAACCGTTCATGCGCAGGCTTAGGCCGGCCAGCGCTTTGGGGCCAAATGCCTTCAGCCCACATTGGCTGTCGGCCACCCATAACCCAGTGGCCAGATAGGTGATCAGGTTGCCCACCGCATTGGCCAGACGACGGATGCGCGGAATATTATTGATGCGACCGAAGCGATTGGCGAAGACCACGTCGGCCTCGCCGCGTTCAAGTGGCCCAAGAAACGCCGGAATATCGCTGCCAAAGTGCTGACCATCGGCGTCGAGCGTAACGACAGCACGGGCACCCAAGCGTCGCGCTGCCTCAATGCCCGTCATGGTGGCGCCGCCCGGACCCAAGTTTTGCGCATGCCGCACCACCAGGGCGCCGGCCGCGCGGGCCACATCGCCCGTACCGTCGGTAGAGCCGTCGTCCACAACCACCACCCGATCGACGAAGGCCAGCGTCTGCTGCACCACCGGCCCAAGGCGGGTGGCTTCATTAAGCGCCGGGATCACGGCAACGATGGGATGAAGCGCGCTCATGGGATAAGAAAGTAGGCAATACCAGAGGATTGATCGACCACCACTGCCTGCAATCCAGAAGCAGTATCGGAGGCGTAGTTGATGAAGCGTTGCACCTTCTGATGGAGCGTCCCCTGCGGATCGGCCTCAATGCTAGCCGTGTTCAAATCGAAGATGATGCTATTGAAGCCCAACGCCTTTAGGCGACGCGTGGTGAGGGCTGGATCATTCTCTTGGGCCACGCACGAGAAGAAATCGAGCTGGTTGTCGGAGAGCGGCAAACGCTCGGCGTTGCGCGGCACGAAATAAGGAATGAACGTGCCCATGCGCAACGTGAAGGGGCGGTCGGGAATCGTCTCGGCGCGGCTATCGACCAGCGCGGCCACGTCGCGGTAGTGCGGAATGGTCTGGGCATACACCACGTCGGCATCCACTTTGCCAATGACGTACTCCAGTGAGCCGCCCTGCATCTCAAACTGCCAGAGACGGAAGCTGAACGACGTGAGCAACGAGAGACCAAGGAACGCGCCCACTATCCAGCGCGTGCGGCGGTCGGGCGAGTCGGCCAGAAGCGCCTCGGCCATGGCGACAATGCCGATGAACATGCCGATGCCGTACCACAAAATACCATTGGCCAGCAGCGCCCACTCCACCGCCTGCACCAGCGTGAAAACGGCCAGCCAACGCAGTCGACGGCGGCCAGGCAGCCAGAACGCCGGAATGAGCAGCAGCAGGGGCAACAGGAAGAGGAAGGGCGTGGTCGTCACGTAGTAGCCGCCATTGTCCAAGTTGAGAATCGTCCGCCACGGCAGCAGTAAGTAGTGGGCGGGACCAGTACCAGAGCCCCAGTAACGATCAAGCTCCTCGGCGGTGCCAGTGCTCTGGCAGGCAGGCGACGAGAGGTCGGGCTGCAATTCCGATGGGAGCGTGCGCACATCCCGGATGTCAGAAGTGAAAGTCGGGTCCAGGCTAATGGCGGCCGACAGACGGTTTTCGGCAGTAAGAGCCAAGAGGCGCGGAGGCCAATAGTGGTTGTAGACGTTATTGTGGACGATCCACGGCAACACCACTGCAGCAGCTCCAAGAATGAAGAAAGCACTATCGAGACCGGCCGGCCGCCAGGCCGAGCGGCGGCGCCAGACGGCAACGCCAAAACAAACAGCCGCGGCCAGAAGCGCAACAAGGATTAGCGGCAATGATGGCACCGACAGAGGCGTGGCAAAAAAGCGCGACGCGAATGCCGAAGCATTGAATGCGCCCTGCAGTACAAAGGCCGCCAAAGCAACGAACGATGCACCAGCGGCGGCGAGTACGCCCAGCTCCGCTCCCACAACCACGACGAACAGAGCGAAGACCGTCATGACGGCCGTGACCTTGAAGCCAAATGCCAGACCACAAAACACGCCGGCCAAAAGCAGCCAGCGGCGGCGATCATGCGATTCGACAGCCCGCTCGTCGCTCGTGCCAAACAGGCCAACAAACGCACATGCCGTAGCAAACGCACTCATGGCGAACACCGCGTTGTCGATCTTCATGTCGGCGAACGAGAAGTGGCCGACCATCGGCAGCAAGGCATAGAAGAATCCCGTCAGCAGGCCGCCGCGCTTGAGCACCAAGCGAGCAACGCCCATGGCCGAGATCACGGCCACCACGCCTGCCAACCAGTTTAAGAGCATCGAGGCCACGGCGCCGAAGGGCGTCTCGGTGCCAAACAGCCAGAAGCCAAGCGACGTGATGTACTCCCACTGGAACGACGCCATCTTTGGAATAAAGCCGCCATACTCCACAAGCAAGTGGGGACGGTTCAAGTAGCTACCTAGGTCGTCCCAGCCGATCGGGAAGGGACGAATAACCGAGAGGAAGTTCAGCGCGAGCAAGCCAATGAGCGCCCAGCCAATGAAGAGTGGCCACCCGCCGAAGGGTGACGGCAATTCGAAGACGGTCGCACGGGCGCGGTTCCACAGGGCCAGCAGTTGCTGCCAGCAGAGCGCTGGAATGCCGAGCAGTAGAATCCAGCCACTCCAAGGAGAGACTAATCCAAAGACGGCCAGCAACCATAAGATCGCGACCATACCGCCGATACCCAGCCCCAGTGAAAGCATGAATTCTAAAACAGGTGTCAGTCCTGCGCGCGGCTTCAGGCGTAACCATGAGAGTAGCGCGGCCCCCAGGAGCAGGAAATCCAGGAAAACGAGCGACACGAAGAGGAAGGCCGGCAATACCAGTGTGAAGAACGATTGCTGGGCGCAGCTCATGCGCAAATCGTAGAAGGGACCGCCGGGAACGGCCGTTAGACAATCACGCGCCTGCAGATCGGCGAACGATGTCCGCAACGCGGCCAGCGTATCGGCATTGATATTCTGGTAGGCACTGGGGTCCGCCAAGCGCGCGAGCGGCGCTCCGCGTCCAATATCGGCACCGGCCAACGTAGTGAAGAGCAGCCAAATGGCACCAAGCAAAAGCAGCGGCAACACCCAAGCCCGCACACGCGGCTGTTCATCGGCATTGCCCGTAATCACGCGCGCACCAAGCCAGGCTGCCACAGCCAAGAGACTGAGCACGATGTACGAAAGTAACGGTGCGGAGCGAGTAACGGCATGTAGGAGTGTCGGAATAAAGGCATTAAGCCCTTGGCAGAGAAGATCACCCTTACAATTGGCAATCACGGCCGACGCTCGGTCAGGTGGCAGCAGACCAGCCAAATGATCAGGCACCCCTTGAAAGAGGATGAAGGTGACAACACCCACCAAGAGGAGTGCGGCGGGCAGTAGAACGGCCAAGATAGTAGCAGTGCGGTTGGAGGGCATCTGGTGGCGGGAATACGGGGGTACAGCGTACCATACGACACCGTGCCGTTCGACCCAGAAGCCATCCGCCGGCAATTCGCATTTTTCGGCTCTCCGAAGCCGATCGTCTACCTCGATAGCGCTGCCACGACGCAGAAGCCGGCGGCCGTACTCGATGCCGTGCGCCGCTTCTACGAGATCGAAAATGGCTCGGCCTACCGCGGATTGCACCCCCTCGCCGAAGCCGCCACCGCCCGCTGGGAAGAAGCGCGCGCCGTCGTCGGCGAATTCTTGAACGCCCCCTCCCCTGCCTGGATCGTCTTCACCAAGAGCGCGACCGAGTCGCTCAACCTGCTCGGCCGTTCACTTGGCGCAGACTGGAAGCGCGGCGACGCCGTCGTGGTGAGTGCACTCGAGCACCACAGCAACCTCGTGCCGTGGTTCCAGCTGAAGGAATCGATGGGGCTCGACGTGCGCGTGCTCCCCTGCGACGACGAGGGTGCACTCGATCTCGCCGTGCTCGATACGTTCCTCGCCGACGGCCGCGTGCGGTTGGTGAGCGTGACGGCCCAGAGCAACGTCCTCGGCGTCCGTCCCGACCTGCCGGCTATCATCGCCAAGGCTAAAGCAGCCGGCGCGCTCACGTGCGTCGACGCCGCCCAGGCCGTCTCGCACGGCCCCATCGACGTGGCCGCGCTCGACTGCGACTTTTTGACTTTTTCCGGGCACAAGGCCTTCGCGCCCACGGGCGTCGGCGTGCTCTGCGCGCGCCCGGAATTGCTGGCCGCCATGCCCCCCTTCCTCGGCGGCGGCGGGATGGTGCGCGAGGTAAGCGAGACGGGATTCATTCCGGCCGACGCACCCGAACGCTTTGAGGCCGGCACGCTGCCGATCGGCGAAGCAGTAGGATTAATGACAGCATTACGTTGGCTCAAGTCCCTGCCTCGTGACGAAGTCGCCGCGCACGAACAATCGCTGCTCGCAGACGCACTCGCTCTTAAGGGGATTCCCGGCGCGCGCTTGCTCGGCCCGCAAGATTCCACGAAGCGCCACGGCTGTCTAAGCTTCACCATCGAGGGACTGCACGCGCACGACCTCGCTGACCAACTGGCCGCGCGGGGCTTCTGCCTCCGATCCGGCCACCTCTGCGCCGAGCCACTGCATCGCCGCTTCGGTATCGCCGCCTCCACGCGCTTGTCAGTTGCGCCCTACAACACGCGCGCGGAAATTGCCGCGCTCATCGCGGCTGTGCGAGACATCGCTGAACGCTGGCAGGCCTGATCAATCGCGCAAGCGCGGCGGATCGAGGAGCGGATGGCCGTAGGTGGCGGGCCGCTTTTCACGCAGATCCCTGTAGAACGCGTCGCGACGATAGCGCAAAGCCTCCGGCCAACCGGAAACAGCGGCTGTCAGGCGCTCGAGATCAGGCAGCGCATTCACCAGTGTCGACGTCGACGCGCCCGATTCGGCCCAAAGCGGCCAGCCTTCGGCCAGATTCAGGATGGCGGCGGAACGGGCAGCATCGATGCGTTCAAAAATCGACAGCGAAGCCAGTACCGCCAAGAGCGAGTCGGCCGCAGGCAGGGCGTCGGCGTGCTCCTGTGATAAAACCGCGTCCGCGTGCAGACGCACAGACAGTGCAGTCTGCAATGCCGTCCGCGCTTCGTCATAACGACCAAATGCACAGGCACGACTGGCTTGCTGTAGATACTGGGCGATCGCTTCCGAATATTGCTGCTCCGGGCGCGGTAGCTGCTCCGGCGTCGCCTCGGGATCAAAGGGCGGCGCGGCACCAAGATCCACGGCATCCTCAGGAGAAAGCGTGGGCAGATCGTGCTCCTGGGGAGAATCTGGTGGCTGATTCATACCAATAAAATACCATAGTTTTCTTATCTGGCGATCCGCTACGCTCTGGCGCATGGACCTCTACGCGGAGAACATCCTCGACCATTACCGCCGACCGCGTGGCAAAACCCCCTTACCCGGAGCGACCGTCACGCACCACGAGCGCAACGCCAGCTGCGGCGACGACCTCACTGTGTCGCTGAAAATTAAGGACGGCGCCATCGCCGGCGTGGGTTGGGACGGCCAGGGCTGCGCGATCAGCCAGGCGGGTATGTCGCTCCTAAGCGAGCATCTCACGGGCATGACGACGGCCGACGCCACGGCCCTCACTCCCGCCACAATGCTGGAATGGCTCGGCGTGCCGGTGGGTCCGCGCCGCCAGAAATGCGCTCTGCTCGCCCTCCATGCCCTGCGGAATGCGCTCCGTTCTGCCGAAGGGTTGCCACCCAGCACTTGGGCGGAAACTCTGGCGGACTGAGCTTGTGGGGAGGCACAGAGCCTTTTACACTGGCGTCCCGCGGGTCCGAGGCGGGATTCTTCGCATCACCAAGTCTCGAGTCGTCCTAGTTCAGTGTCTGGCTCCACGAAGTGGGGCATCAATCAAAAAGCACTGCGCTCGACGGACACGACCATTTTGATTACCTTCAGGACACGAGCCGTCCTAGCTCAGTGGTAGAGCACGTCCATGGTAAGGACGGGGTCACGGGTTCAATCCCCGTGGACGGCTCCATTTCATCGTCACTCCAACATCGCCAACAATTCCAGATCGGAAATCTTCTGCTTCGCGCTCACCACGAATTCTTCCAGATCGATCCCCTGCGCCGCTTGGTACTCGCATGCCTGCAATCCCATTTCCAAGGCATCGAGCTGATGCGCGAACTTCGCCTCGGGCGTCTTCCCCTCTTCGTACTCGCGCCAGAGTGAGAGTAATTCGTCGCCATTGGGAAGTGACGCGCACAGCCGTTCCATTGCCGCCGCCTCACGCGCCGATTTCTCTTCTTTACTCACACCGTCGAAGGGCGTGATGTCGCCGACGCTCGGATCGCTCTCGGGCAGGTCGTGAATGAGGACCATGCGCACGAGCTTGTCGCGATCGATATCGGGACGGTCGAGGATCAAAGCAAGAACCGCCACGCGGTGCAGGTGTCCCGCGACAGATTCGGGTCCGGCCACGCCGCGACGCACCCAGCCGGCGCGCGGGAGGTGTTTGAGATGCGAGATCTGGGCGAGGGCGGAACGGAGGTTTTGCATGCCGAAAGTGTAGCAAACACCTTGCGAACGGCGTCCGCTCGGGCGATGATCCGAGTCCGCTCCTTGATGACCGCCCGCGACCCTGCGTCGTGGGAGGAACGTCCGGGCA
>CAZYNU010000017.1:0-25368 GCA_964648045.1 uncultured Candidatus Peribacteria bacterium | reverse complement strand
AAGGTCCCAAGGGTCCGGCTGTTCGCCGGTTAAAGCGGTACGCGAGCTGGGTTCAAAACGTCGTGAGACAGTTTGGCCTCTATCCTCCGTGGTCCATTGGATACGTGAAAAGAGTTGCTCCTAGTACGAGAGGACCGGAGTGAACGAACCTCTGGTGACCCTGTTGTCGCGTCAGCGGCAGCGCAGGATAGCTATGTTCGGAAGAGATAACCGCTGAAGGCATCTAAGCGGGAAGCTCACTTTAAGATGGCGTATCCCCATAAGCCCCCCGGAAGACGACCGGGTAGATCGGCCGCAAGTGTACGTGCAGTAATGCATTCAGCTGAGCGGTACGAACGGGCAATCGAACATTGTTCTTATCAACTGTACTGTTCATGTCTCACGCGCGGGCAAGACGTGCCCATACGCATTTCGAGAGATCCAAAGGAAATCGACCGTTTCGTCCTGGTGCTTCGAGCGACGGGGTAACACCTGATCCCATTCCGAACTCAGCAGTGAAGACCGTCAGCGCCAATGGTAGTGGGGCATCCGCCTTGCGAGAGTAGGCCGGTGCCAGGACGAAGCGGTCGAATCATCCATGACAATCAAACCGACCAAGGGGCCCCGCTGGGCCCTTTTTGTCGTATGAGATGACGAAATGCTGGATACGTGCTAAAATAAGCCGATACAAATATTTCTCCCCGTCTTACGATGACACCAACCCCGGAATTGCCGCCGCCGGCTCCTGCACCTGCGCCAACCACGACGCCGGTCGTTGGCCCTCCTCGTCCTGAGACGGTCGTGGGTCGCCTGCTGCGTGACGGTGCCGCCGCTACAGTGGAGCGAACGGATGTCGGCCCCAGTCAAATTGCCGCACTCCGTACGGAGATTCGTCGTTCCAGTACCGAAGATCGTCGGCTCATTTTGAGCGCCATCGACGCTAAGCTTCGCCAGGAATTGCATGCCGAAGTACGCACCGGTCTCACCTCTTTGCGTCAAAGCGTAAGCCCCTTGGAGGGGGCTGTCTTGACGGCGACAGAGATGCGCCGAGAAATCCCCGCGCTCTTTAGTCGCGATGCATCCTCTGGCGATCGTTGGCGCGGTCTTGCCTGGCTGGCCGCCGCGGGCGCTGGTGTGGCAAGCCTTGGGGCTCTCTTTAAGGGGAAATTGAAGCAATTCTTGGCCTTGCTGTCGATTCCGGTAGTGGCAGTGATGGCTCGTATGAATGGACTAGATCCCCTTGAGACCGTCCGTCGCGGGCCTCGTCCCGCCGTCACGAACCCTGACGGGTCCGTGAGTTTTGACGAGCGTCTGGCTCCCGATGTAAATCTGCTAGATCGGTTGATCGCCTATCGCCGTGAGGGGCCTGGCGGCGGCGATCGTCGCCTACGCATGACCGCACCGCGTAACGGGCTGCGTTTTGAGCAGGGTGGCCGCACTTTTGCAATGCTTAGCAGCGCGAATGCCGCTGGTACCGAGTTGGAGCCCTTCCTAGGGGCAAATTTCATCAGTCGTGATGCCGATGGTGGTGCGGCGATCCGAGTGGCTCGCCTGGGGGGATTGGTGAACGTGACCATGCACATTGCCCCTGCTTCCTTTAGTGGACTCGGAGCGGCCTTAGAGACCCCGGGCGACGCCATTCGCAGTACGCCTCTCACAATGATGGTTCGCCAGTCGGACATTACGGGTGCAGCGACGCTGGCTCAGGTGAAGCGGGGATTGGAGGAAAAGGGTGCCACGGTGGCCTATACCGACGGTACGAACACGGCCATCACCTGGACTTCCACCGCGTACCTGCGCCCCCTGGCCACGGCAGAATTGACCGATGTCACCACGGTTCGCCGCTATCCAACGCCGCCAGCCCCGGTGCCACCTCCGGCTCCGGCTCCCTGATTCCGCTAGGATTGTCTCATGATGGAGCGTCTTCAGAAGATTCTCTCCCGCGCGGGCATTGCCTCGCGGCGCCACGCTGAAGATTTGCTGCGCGCTGGTCGCGTGACGGTGAATGGTACGGTGGCTAACGTGGGGGACAAGGCCGATCAGGCAGTCGACACGATTATCGTCGATGGACGCGTGCTGCCCCAGGCCACGGCCTTTGCGTATTACCTGCTCTTCAAACCGAGCGGCGTGGAAGTCACTAATAAGCGACCGGAAACACCCAAAACGCCTCGGCAGGACAGTCGTGGTACGACGATGGTACGGCCGCCCATTCTGCCCGAAATCCTGCCGCCCGCGCTGCGCGGTACCGTCTTCCCTGTGGGGCGCCTAGACCAGGACAGCGAAGGCCTGCTGCTACTCACCAACGACGGCGAGCTGGCACTGCGTCTCACGCACCCCCGCTTCGACCACGAAAAGGAATACCGAGTGCGTCTGCAGACGGCCATGTCTGACGACGCTCTCAAGCGCTTGCGCGAGGGGATGGTGATGGACGGTCGTCAAACAAAGCCTCTTACCGTGAAGCGCATTTCTTCCAATGTACTTCTCATCACGCTCACCGAAGGGAAACATCGCCAAATCCGCCGCATGTGTGAAGCCGTTGGTTGCACGGTACGCCACCTCACACGCGTGCGCATTGGACCACTTGGAATCGACGGGATGGAGCCGGGGCAGCTTCGGCCGCTGACCGACGGCGAAATAGAGGCCTTGCGCACGGCCGCCGAGGGTTGAGCGACGGCGTTCCGCTGCCGGCGTTTTTCCGCTATACTAGAACCAGAACATGCAATTCATCCCCCATGGCGCCGCGCGCGAAGTAACCGGTACCTGCCACGAGATCCGTGTCGGCTCGCGCCGCTTCCTACTGGATGCTGGAATGTTCCAGGGGCATCGCGCTGAGACAGCCGTGAAGAACCGTGAAATCACGTTTCGCCCCAGCGAGTTAGATGCGCTCATTTTGACGCACGCCCATGGTGATCACGTCGGCCGCCTGCCGTACTTCTGGAAAAACGGCCTGCGATCGCCGGTCATCTCCACGTTTGCCACCAAAGATCTGGCCGACGTCATGCTGCAGGATTCGGCCTATATTCAAGAGAAAGACGAGGAGTTCGCAAAAAAGCACCTCAGTAACCGTATCGCCACGGCGGGACCGCTCTACACTCGCGAAGACGCGGCCGCTTGCATGAAGCTCTTTGCCCCGCGCCATTACAACGAGTGGTTTCCCGTTTGTCAGGGCGTGCAGGCCCAGTTTCTGGAGGCTGGCCACATTTTAGGCGCGGCAATGGTCGTGATTGAGGCGAAGGATGCCGAGGGCAAGAAAGTGCGCATCGGTTTCACGGGCGACCTGGGTCGCAGTGCCCTGCCCATCATTCGTGATCCGGCTGCCATGCCCGCGGTGGATGTGCTGATTTGCGAAAGTACCTACGGCAACCGCGAGCATGAGAGCATCGAAAAGGCCCGGGAGCAGTTGCGTGATGTCGTCTTGAATACGTCTTCCCGTGGCGGAAAGCTCTTGATCCCCGCTTTTTCACTGGAGCGCACGCAGGAGATCGTCTACGACCTGCACCTCCTCTGGGACGCCAAGGAGATTCCGGCTATTCCGATCATCATCGACTCGCCGTTGGCTTCTAAGGTGACCGATGTGTTCATGCGTCATCCCGAGTGTTACGACGAGGAGATGTTTAAAGATTTCCTCAGCCGCGCCCATAATCCGTTCCAGTTCTCGTTGGTGAAATACACGGAATCCATTGAGGACAGCAAGGCCGTGAACGGTACGCCGGGCCCCATGATCGTCATGGCCGGTTCGGGCATGTGTGAGGCCGGCCGCATTCGCCATCACATCAAAAACGAGATTGAAGATCCGCGGAACACCATTTTGGCCGTGGGCTACATGGCCAAGGATACGCTTGGCGCCGCGATCCTCGATCCCACCCTCGACCGCGTGAAGATCTTTGACGAGTTCAAAATGAAGCGCGCGCAGACGGCCTACATCAACGCCTACTCAGGCCATGCTGACATGCGCGATCTCGATGCATTCATCGCGAGCGTGGAGGGCGTGAAAGACATCATTCTGGTGCACGGCGAAGAGGAGCAGATGATCCCGTTCGCCGACCGCATCCGCGCCGCCCGTCCGGGTGTGGCGGTGCACTTGCCAGCCCGTGAGGAGGTGATTGAGATCTGAACTTCAAGGCATATTCGGCCACTGCCGATTGCCGTATAGTGGATCTCCTTGATGCTCCATGCGGCGTCCTCACTGGCTCACTGCACTCCTTTTACTACGCCTATTCGCGCACCCGCCCGGCTCGATTTCGGCGATGCCGCCGTGCTTACCGCTAGTAGCCGCGGCATGGAGACCGTGCTCCGGTCGCGCCGTCTGCTGATGTCCGCCCTGCGCCGCGTCTCGTCCCTCGATCCGGCCGTACTGATGCGCACGCGCACCGACCTGCTGACGCGCACCACCGGCATCTGCGCCGAGGAAGTGGCCGAGGCTGTGGTGGATGAGGTCGCTCATGTGATGGACCGTCGCTCGTCGAACGGCCTCGTGGACCTGTTGCAGGGTCCTGGGACGATCGAGATGGGTGACGTGCGCATGGAGCTTGATGGCGCCAACGTTATCTTCCGCCATGGCCGCGACAGCGCGGAAGTGGACGGCGTCGTGGCCGTCGGCAAGGAGCCCGACAGGCTGGTCATCTACGACGTGACCACCTCGCCGACGTACCTAGCCGAAAAGCTCGAGGGCGGGGAGGAGTTCTTCCAAGACTTGCGCGCCTATTTCGCCTCCCGCTTCGGTATCGCCCTGGAGAAGTGGCACATTCTCATGGACTATAAGCGCCGAGGTGAGCTGCAACCTTTTGATTCACCGATCAGGGCTCTCCGCACGCCAGAATCGGCTACTGTCTCAGCCAACGTGCACATTCTGGCTCTGCCGCTGCAGCGCCTTGTCCGCCAGATGCGGGAGCGGGTACTCAGCATGATGGACGAACGCAGCGCGTACCTGTTCGGCGGGATGACCTTCCACAACTGACCCGGCCTCAGAGGCCCATCGCCGCCGCGTGCGGCTTCATGGCCTCGAGCACGAGGCCGATGAATTCGTCGAGCGTGATGCCCAGCAGCGCCTCGCACTGGCCGATCTGAGCGCGGTCTACTTGCGCGGCGAAGCCTTTGTCTTTCAGCTTCTTCTTCACCGAGCTCACCTCCACGTCGGCGAGCTTCTTGCTCGGGCGCACGTAGGTGACGGCGATGATAAAGCCCGTCAGTTCGTCGACACAGTAGAGGGCCTTGCGCAGCATCGAATCCAGCGGGTAGTCGGCGCCGTACTTAAGGGCGTAGTGCGCGCGAATGTCGCCGAGCAGCTCCTGGGGCGCCTTGATGCCCTCGAGCATCGCCTTCAGATCGTCGCCGCAGTGCTTCTCGTAATCCTTGTCGAGCTTGTCCCAGTCGAGGTCGTGGAGCATGCCGGCCACCTTCCATGTGGCTGGGTCGCCGCCAAACTTCTTAGCCAAGGCTTCCATGGCCGCCCCGGTGGCGATGAGATGGGCCTTCGTCTGTACGGCGTGTGTCTCGATGAGGCCGTGGGCTTCGGGCAGCAGGTGGCCGTAGTCGGCATGCTGCAGGAGCAGTGTGGCGGCGGGTGTGGGAGCCTTGGCGGCGGGCGCCGCGGCTGGGGCGTGGTGCTCCGGCTTCATCAACGGGAAGAGTACGACGTCGCGCAGGTTCGTCTGCTGCGTGAGTAGCGCGACGATGCGGTCGATGCCCATGCCGAAACCCGAGCAGGGCGGGCAGCCGTAGCTGAGGGCCGTCACGTAGTCGTCGTCTTTGCGGTGCGCGTCGCTGTCGCCGCCGGCGTTCGCTTTGGCCTGGGCGTCGAAGCGCTCATTTTGATCCACCGGGTCGACCAGCTCGCTGTAGGCGTTCACGATCTCCCAGCCGCCCACCACCAGCTGGAAGCGGTCGGTGATCTCGGGGTTGTCGTCGTTGCGACGGGCGAGGGGAGAGATATCGATCGGGTGGCTGGTGATGAACGTGGGCTGCACCAGGTGCGGGCGGGCTACCTTCTTATAGAGCTGGTCGATCAAATTGCCGCGGCCGAGCTTGGACACATCAAGGTCCAGCTTGATGCCGTTCTTCGCCATGGCGGCGCGTAGGGCATCGGCCGTGGGGCAGGCGTCGATGTCGATCTTGGAATATTTCTCAATTACCTCGCTAAGCGTCAGGCGCGGCCATTGGCCACTGAAATCGACCTCCACCAGGCTGCCGTCGCGGTCGGGGATTTTCGTCTTTAGTGTGCCGAATACCTCGGGTAGCACGGCCTGGAACATCGTCTCGGTGAAGGCCATGTTGTCTTCAAAATCCCAGTAGGCGGCGTAGTGCTCCACCATGGTGAAGTCTTGGAGGTGGCTCGGGTCGATGCCTTCGTTGCGGAAGATGCGGCCGATCTCGAACACGCGGTCAAAACCGCCAACGAGGCACTCCTTCAGGTACGTCTCGGTGGCGATGCGCAGGTACACGTCCATGTTGTAGGCCTCGTGATGCGTCACGAAGGGCGTGGCCAGCGCGCCTGAGGCGGCGGTGGTGAGGACCGGCGTCTCCATCTCTTCGAAGCCCTGCTTCCAGTAAAACTCGCGGAGCTTGCGCACGAAGAGCGAGCGCAGGCGGAAGCGCTCGAACGTCTCGCGATTGCTCGTGAGGTCTAAGTAGCGCTGGCGCCAGGCCACTTCTTGATTCTGCACGCCGTGCCACTTCTCGGGCGGCTGGCTGAGCGCCTTGCTGAGCATCACCCAGGCCTTCGCCTGCAGGGTGGGTTCCCCGGTCTTGGTGGTGATGCGTACGCCGCCTACGCCGATGAAGTCGCCCAAATCCATGAGCGAGAGCATCGTGTCGTAGTGCTCCTCGAAGTCTTCTTTGCGAATGAGCACCTGGAAACGGCCGGTGTGGTCCTGCAGCGTCAGGAAGGTCATTTTGCCCATGTCCCGCAGCAGCATGATGCGGCCGCAGACTTTCGCCTCCATGCCTTCCGGCAGGTCTTTGCCCTCGGCCAGCACGTGCGTGCGGGTGAAATTGGCAGCGTAGGGCATGATGCCCAGTTCGCGTAGGCGCTTCAGTTTCTGGAGGCGGATGTCGTCCATAGCACCAGGATACGGGCTTCCGGCTGCGGTTCAAAGGGTGTAGCCGGTGTCTTGAGAAGCCATGCTTGCGCAATGAGTGAAATCTGTCGAAAATTGCCCTATGCCGCCACCCGCTTCGATTCTTCGTTACGACTCGCCCGCGTATCTGGCCCATGACCCCATCATCAACGATCTGGAGCAACGAGCCGATCAGCTCGGTCTGTTGCGCGGTTCGTTCCGTGCCGAGATCTTCGGCGACGACGGTGTGATGTGCCAACGTGAGCGCGGCGACACTCGAGGTTCGGTAGCCAAGTCGTACTTCAGCCTGGCCGTCGCAGCCGAGCGGGCTGGCTCGCGTCTGCAGATGCGAGAGTTGCTCAGTGACGTGCTGGCCCTGCGCCTAAGCCTGGGCGAACGCCCTGCCGACGATGCCGTCTGGGGGCGCGAAGAGCCGCCGTACCCTGCCTATCAAGAGTTGGTCCGCCAATTTGAAGAACATTGCCGCACGCAGGGCATCCCGTCGGTGTTCCCGAATCTCTTCGACGCCGCGTCGCTCTTCACACGCCTCAGGGACCATGCCTACGATCTTGACCAGCCAGGCGTGAGCGAGATGTATCAGAAACTCATTGAGATGCTCGTGTTCCAAGAGAAGCACCTGCACGCCGTGACCACCAGTTTGCAGCGCCGCGGTGGCAACGCTGAAGTGCTTCGGGGAATCGACGATGCCGCTGCCGTGCGCGAACTGCCGCTCATCGATCTCTTCCGGCGCAACCCGGTCCAGGCGGAGACCTACGCCCAGGCGCTCTTCGCTGCTCGGCGCTTTGCCGATGTGTACACCCTCGTTGCCGACCTAGGTGATGATGTGGTGATGACGGCGCCTGTGCTGGTGCAGCTGCACCTGCGTTCGCTCATCGAGGAAAATCAGAACGCCGCCGCCCTCGCTTTCATCCGGGCCAATGGTCACCGTTTTTCCGGCGTTGATCACGTCCGCAAAGCCGTGGGTGTCGCTTGCGAGCAGATCGGCTGGTGGCTCTACGGCGAAGGTTGCTACGAGGAAGCCAGGACGTTCCTCGAGACCCACGCCGCGCACGAGATCGATCGGCGCGAGAATATGAAAACGCTGTATCGTATCGTCTGCGACGCGCTTTAAATTTGCGCTCAAAAGAAAGCCGCAACCTTTCGGTTGCGGCTGATGGTGGCTCAGGCCAGGGAGACGGTCATCTCCCGGGCCCCGACGAACTCCTGAAAGGGCACGCTGATGTTGGTCCCCGGGATCTTGAGCGCTTTCTCGCCGTTCTCCACGTTGCCGAGGTGGGTGAAGTCTTGATCGTTCTCCCGCTTGATCGAGATCTGAATCGCGTCCTCCTCGTAGTGCGACGCGCAGTCATCGCTCTGGAGGTCGGGGTGGCCGCTGAATACTTGCCCGCGGCCGCGAACAAACGTGAGCAGGATGGTGATCGTCACGATAAGTTCCTTGCGCCTGCGTGCCCGGAAGTTCCGGGGTGTCACAGGCCCTCGCTTCCCTGCGGGCAGGAGAGGGAGGGCCTGTGAATCGGTGAAAGAACATGCGCATCATACAATACTACTGCGTTATGTCAAATATTCTTGGCAAGACGAGAAAAGACTCAAAAACAGCAAAAATGCCGGTGACCTGGGGGCACCGGCGGGAGGGGTTGTTCGGAATGGCGTGACGAGTCACGCCGCAATTGGGTCGGTCGCTTCAACGGCCTCCACCCGGGGCTTGGGGTGGAACAGGATGCAGTTCATGTCCGTCGTTTGGAGAACGGACTCGATGACGTAGACCCGGTCGTTGATCTGGATGGTGATCGGGCCCTTGGCCCGGTCCCAATTGATGAAGTGCCAGTAGAGGCTGGCGGCGAAGCCGTCGCCGTCCCAGACGATCTGGGAGCCGATGGTGAGTCGGAGATGGACGAAGTCGTCGGCGGGGGCTAGTCCCACGAAGAGCATGGACTGCTGGCTCCAGTTGTTCGGCGAGATCCACCGGCAGCGGTGGGCGACGGCGATGATGGGGTGGTCGCCGCACTGCAGCTTGTTGATCTCGACGGCCAGGGTCGGGAGGTGCTTGCCGCCAAAGTCGGGGCTGGCGATGCGACCGAGCGGGCCTTCAAACGGATACACGTTCATGGATGGTCTCCGGGAGAGGGCGCGGGTCCGGCGCCACATCATGTTTGCCAATGGAAGATGGACCCTAGCCGCGCGGCGCGCGGTCGCGTCGCTGGGGTCCACGAAGCGGCCGATGGTGCGAGGGAACAACCCGTCTGGTCTACGATTGTCCACGAGGATCGTCAACGTCGCACTTTGGCTGTTCTGGGGGCTGCCCTCAGTAATGGCCTCTGACTGCGGTTGCTGCGGGGTGGGGGATGAGTGCTTGCCAATAATGTCTGATAAGATTGCTAAAATGAATAGTAAATTGTACAAATACCGTCTCTGCCTCGGAGGTAGAGGATTGTTCGTTCACAGATCAGTGTTACTGGGGAGACAACTTCCCCCATCTCACGAGAGGTGTAGTCGTGCCTGAAATCGTCCGTGTGCTTTTCGCCCTTCCCGCCATCCCCAACGTGTTTGTGGAGGAGACGGGGCAGCTTCATGCGCTCAGTCCGGCCGTCGTCATTGCCGGTCGGACAGTGCAGTTTGGAGGAGCGCTCGATGTTCATCGGTGTCCACCAAACGAAGCCGATGTGCTGGCCACATCCCTCTTAAGCGACGATGTTCCATTCATTGCCCTCTATCGCTGCCTGCGGCTACTGGCCT
Organism: uncultured Candidatus Peribacteria bacterium; assembly: GCA_964648045.1. Lineage (GTDB taxonomy): Bacteria > Patescibacteriota > Gracilibacteria > Peribacterales > Peribacteraceae > JAGOUB01. The sequence goes on along the minus strand of CAZYNU010000017.1, from coordinate 15,580 downwards.
GCCACCGTCACATTGCGGGTGAGACCCTTAATCTCATTCTGACGGCGGTCGCCAACGGCCAGCCGCTCGCTGGTTACGAGGGGCAGTGGAAGCAGATCCAGTGCTTGTGCCCCTCGGTAGAAGAACTCTGCGCAGCGCTCGATGTTGCTCTGGAGTCCGGACTCAGCGTTCTCTGCACCCTGCAGGAGATGTATCGCGAGATCGAAGTTGGCCGCCTGGTTCACGACTCGCGATTCGAGGCGTTTGGCGTCCTCAGCCCGGCCGCACTCCAGAAGGTGCTGGCGCGCCAACGTGCCCTGTTCCAGGAACTGGAACGTCCACTCTCTGCATTCCTGCAACAGGAGCAAGGGGCTGCCCCCAGCTTGTCGCAGGTCCAGTGGATGCTCGCGCTCGTGGCCGCGTTCGAGCGGATGTTCGACTGCCAGTTCGTGTACGCCCTGGGCCTCGTGCTGCTCGTCTGGAAGAGGATTCCGGACTCTCGTCGGTCGGACCCTCTAGAGGCAGCCGAGGCAGCCATGCTGATGGCCTCGTTCGATCTTGATGGAGCCGAGGTCATCGCCGACGCCATCTGGGCCGACGAGCAGGCGCGGGCCATGATCCCGCCGGCGCAATCGCAGGGCATTCTACCCCTGCCAATCGTCTGGTATAGCTTCAAAAAGCCGTTTTCTGCCAAGTGATGCGTCACCTGGCCAATCGAGCGGGACTTCGGTCCCGCTCTTTTTTTCATGGGCCTGGTCATCTGATCACTGGTCGCCTGCAGGCGTGCCGTCTCAATGTGAAGTTTTTTTGTTGACGGGTATTCGTATCGTGGGTACAGTGCCGCGCACTTCGGTGGAATCGGTCTTCCGGACTGATCCTGCCGTCGGCGTACGTTCGAGATCGGCGTCAGCGCTCGTTGACCACCCGGTCCAGATGAACCTCCCGCCCTTATGCCTCTCGGTCTCATCACCAAGAAAGTCGGCATGTCCCGCGTCTTCCTCGCCAATGGTGAGGCAGTGCCTGTGACGTACCTCCAAGTCGAACCCAATACGGTCGTCCGCCTGAAGACGAAGGCGAAGGATGGCTACGACGCCGTCGTGCTTGGCACGGGCGCCAAGGAATGGAAGAGCCGCAAGGGCAAGACCAACGTTCGCTACGCCGAAATGCACGAGTGGATCGTCGATTCGCTCGATGGCTTCGAGGCTGGCAAGAAGCTCTCCGCCGAGCTGCTCCCCGTTGAATCCAACGTCACCGTTCAGGGCGTTACCAAGGGAAAGGGTTTCCAGGGTGTCGTCCGCCGCCATGGTTTCCATGGTGGTCCGTTCTCGCACGGCTCCCACTTCAAGCGCGAGCCAGGTTCGGTGGGTATGCGTACCGATCCGGGTCGCATCTTTAAGGGAACGCGCATGGCCGGCCGCATGGGTGGCGACAAGATGACGTTTAAGAACCGCTCCGTCGTGGCCGCTGATGCCCAAAAGGGTGTTCTGGCCGTGAAGGGTCCCGTTCCGGGCCCCAACGGTGCCACGGTCCTCCTTACCCTCGAGTCCGCCGCCTGAGTATGACCATCGACCTCTTTTCTCCCGCCGGCACGAAGACCAAGAGCCTCAGCCTGCCTGAGTCCCTCTTCTCCGGCGAGATCAACTCCGGCCTGGTGCACCAGTTCCTGATGCTCCAGCAGAGCAACCGCCGCCACCCCATTGCCCACGCCAAGACGCGCGGCGAGGTGGCTGGTTCCACCAAGAAGCTCTTCCAGCAGAAGCACACGGGCAACGCCCGCCGCGGACCGATCCGCTCTCCCGTCATGCGCGGAGGTGGTAAGGCCTTTGGCCCGAATAACATGCAGAATTACGAGCTGCGCATGCCCAAGGCCATGCGTCGCGCAGCCATCCGCTCGTGCCTTTCCATGCAGGCCAAGCAGGGCACGATTATCGGCCTCGAAGGCTTTGGAAACGACCACAAGACCAAGATTCTCGCCGCTCTCCTGAAGAAGCTCCCGCTCAAGTCCGACCGCCGGGTGCTCATTATCTGGGGCGAGAAGAACGATGCCCTACTCCGTTCGGCCCGCAACCTGCCGTCCGTCGAGACCCTCTCTGCCGCCTATCTGAACCCCGAGGATCTACTGAAGGCCACGGCCATCGTTTTCCTGGAAGACGCTGTTGCCGAGGCTGATCGCATCTTCGGCAAGAAGACCAGCGAGAAGGAGATTGTTGCCGCAGACGAGGCCGCCGAGCCTGCCGCTGCCCCCAAAAAGAAGCCCGCCGCCAAGAAGGCTCCGGCCAAGAAGGCCGCTGCCAAGAAGACTTCCTCTAAGACCGCCTGATTATGGAGCTCAACCGCATCATCCTCGGCCAGGTTCAAACGGAGAAGTCGGAGCGTGAGCGTGCCAATCGCATCGTCACCATCCGCGTGGCGCCGCAGGCGACGAAAATTGATATTCAATCCGCTCTCAAGCGTTTCTTCGGTGTTACGGCCGCGTCCGTGCGCATCCAGCGCGTTGGCTTCAAGTACCGCGAGCTGGGCGCCGGCAAGCGGATCACCCGCCGCCACGCTTGGAAGAAGGCCGTCGTAACGCTGGCGGAGAAGAGCCCGACCCTCGATCTTGCTGAATTCCAAGCCAACTGACCGCGACTTTTATGCCGATCCGCCCCGTTAAAGCCAACACCGCCGGCCGCCGGAACATGTCCCTCGCGGACTTCACGGGCCTCAGCAAGAAGGCGCCCGAGAAGCGCCTGGTGTCCGGCAAGACGCGCATCAGCGGCCGCAACAACCTTGGCCGCGTTACCGTCCGCCACCGCGGCGGTGGCCACAAGCGCCTCTACCGCCACGTCGACTTCCGTCAGATCGACAAAGCCGGCATTCCGGCCGTGGTGGTGGCCCTGGAGTACGATCCCAACCGCACCTCGCGCATCGCCCTCGTGAACTATGAAGACGGCGAGAAGCGCTACATCCTGGCCCCAGAGGGCTTGGCCGTCGGCGATCAGATCGTTTCCGGTCCTCGCACCAAGGTGAAGACGGGTAACCGCATGGAAATGCAGCACATCCCGGTGGGCTACAAGATCTGCAACCTTGAACTTCAGGCTGGTCGCGGCGGCGCCATCGTCCGCTCGGCGGGCACGGCTGCCACGCTCATTGGTATCGATGGCGACCACGTCCTGGTCCAGCTGCCCTCCAGCGAAGTGCGCAAGATCCGCAAAGAGTGCATGGCTACGATTGGTACCATCTCAAACCCCGATCACAACCTGGTGACCTACGGTAAGGCTGGCCGTCGCCGCTGGCTCGGCAAGAAGCCTGAAGTGCTCGGCAAGGCTATGAACGCCGTCGATCACCCGCACGGAGGTGGTGAAGGCCACAGCCCGATCGGTCTGAAGGCCCCCAAGACTCCGTGGGGCAAGAAGGCTCTCGGCGTGAAGACTCGCCGCCCATCCCGCTACTCCGACGAACTCATCGTTCGCCGCCGCATCAAGAAGAAGCGCAAGTAAACCCCTCTTTCTCCACCCATGACACGCTCCCTCAAGAAAGGCCCCTACATCGACTCCCGTCTCTTCGGGAAGGTGATGAAGATGGTGGAAAAAAGCGAGAAGAAGATTCTCAAGACGTGGTCGCGCGACTGCACCATTCCCCCCGAGTTCGTTGGCTTCACCTTCGCCGTCCACAATGGCAAGGAGTTCCTCCCCGTCTACGTGACGGAGCAGATGGTGGGACACAAGTTGGGAGAGTTCTCCTTCACTACGAAGTTCCGCACGCACGGTGGCAAAATGGCCGACGCCGACGCCGCCAAACCCGCTCCTCAGTCTGCTCCCGCCAAGGCCTGACCCCCTGATTTACCTCTCAACCCATGCGCGCCCATCTCCAATCTGCCCGCATCGCCCCCAAGAAAGCCAACCTCGTGGCGATGATGGTGCGTGGCATGCCCGTCGCTCAGGCTATTGATCTGCTGGGTCGCACGCACAAGAAGGGTGCCCGCCTGCTCGAGAAACTCTTGGAGTCGGCCGCCGCCAATGCCCGCCACAACTTCAAACAAGATAGCGGCGCCCTCGTGGTCCGCACGGTCGTCGTTAACCAGGGCCAGGCCCTCCAGCGCGGCGTCCCCATGGCCCGCGGACGCATGCGCCCGATGAGCAAGTTCCTCAGCCACATCACGGTCACGCTCGGCTACGCTGATGACGCCCCGACGACGTCGAAGAAAAAGGCCCCCAAGGCCGCCAAGGCCAAGGACTCCGCCGCCCCCAAGAAGAAGCCCGCCGCCAAAAAGGCCCCCGCCACCTCCGATTCTCCTTCCGCCTAACCCCCCGTCTTCTCTCTCCTTATGGGTCAGAAAGTGAACCCCAACGGCCTTCGCATCGGTATCACGCGCACGTGGCCGAGCACCTGGTTCGCCCGCGGACAGCGTTTCCGTGACTTCCTCCTCCAGGATGTGGGTATCAAGCGCCACATCATGGGTAAGAATAAGGAGTCCGGCATCAGCTCCATCGAAATCGAGCGCGGCAAGCGCACGCGTGTCACCATCCGCACCGCCAAGCCGGGCGTGATGATTGGCAAGCAGGGCGCTACCAAGGACGACCTGGAGAAGGAACTCGCCAAGAAGTTTGGCGGCAGCTACGAGATCGACATTCAGGAAATCCGCACGCCCGACGCCGACGCCGCCGTGATTGCCGAGAACATCCAGGGTCAAATCGAGCGCCGCATGCCCTACCGCCGCGCCTGCAAGATGGCCATCGAAAAGGGGATGCAGGTTGGAGCGCTGGGAATCAAGATTACCGTCGCTGGTCGCTTGAACGGCGCAGAAATCGCCCGCAGCGATATGTTTAAAGAAGGCAACATTCCCCTGCAGACACTCCGTGCGGACGTGACGTTCGCCAAGCGCCATGCCATTACCAAGTACGGCACCATTGGCGTGTGTGTCTGGGTCTACAAGGGAATGGTGTTCAAGAAGGTGCAGCAGGCCAAGTCCGCTTCTCTTACCGCTACCCCCACCGAGGCGTCCGCCGCCTGATCCCCCCTGTGTATGCTCGAGCCCAAGCGCATCACCTACCGTCGCCAACACCGCCGTCGCGGCGCGTTCGGCGGCACGGCTACGTCCGGCTACGAGCTGGCGAATGGCTCTCATGGCCTCAAGGCCATGACGGGCGGCGAGCTGACAGCTCGTCAGATTGAGGCTGCTCGCAAAGTGATCGCCCGCGCCACCGACCGCGCTGGTAAGACGTGGATTCGCGTCTTCCCCCATACCCCTGTCACGAAGAAAGCTGCCGAGGTGCCGATGGGCGCCGGAAAAGGCGCTCTGGAGTACTACTGCTGCATCATCCCGCGCGGCACCATCCTCTTCGAAATCGATGGCATCGCCCCAAAGCTGGCTGTCGCCGCTCTGGAGCAGGCCGCGTATAAGCTGCCCTTCAAGACGAAGGTTGTTACCCGACTCGCTGCCTAACTATGGCTAAGCACGCTTCCTTCACCGAGATTCTTAAGATGACTCCCGATGAGATCGGCCGCGAGATTCGCGAGCACGAGCTGTCGGTGGCCAAGCAGCGCCTCCAGGTGCAGCTGGGCAGTCATAAAGACACCGCTTCTTTCCGTGCTGAGCGCCGCCAGGTGGCTCGTCTCAAGACGGCGATGCACCAGAAGCAGTCTGCGCCAGAACAGGCTCCTGCTCCCAAGCAGACGACCAAGAAGCCCTTGAAGAAAACCGATTCTGACTCTACTCTGTCGGCCCCCGCCTCCGCATGAAGACTCTCCAGGGCACTGTTACCGCGGCCAAGATGACTCAGACCGTCACCGTCACGGTGCACCGTCTGCTGTTCCATCCTAAGTACAAGAAGCGCTTCCGCATCAGTAAGAAGTTTCTGGCTGATACCGCCGAGATTCAGCCTAAGGTGGGCGACCTGGTAGAGATCACGGAATGCCGCCCCCTCAGCAAGCGCAAGCACTTCACCGTCACGGCCATCGTCAAGCAGGCCGCTCAGGTGTCTGAGCTGAAGGAAGAGGCCGCTGTGGCCGCCCTCATCACGCCGAAGAACACTGAACCCGCCTCCCCGAACGCATGATCCAGCTCACTACCTACCTCACGGTAGCCGACAACACTGGCGCGAAGCAGGCCATGTGCATCCACGTGCTGGGTGGCAGCCGCCGTCGCTATGCCCGCATCGGCGACGTGATCGTTGTTGCCATCAAAGAGGCTGAGCCTCGCGGCACCGTGAAGAAGAAGACTGTTGAGCGCGCTGTGGTGGTTCGCACTAAGACCATGACACGCCGCAAGGACGGTTCTGGCGTGTGCTTCGACGATAACGCCTGCGTCATCATTCAAGAAGACGGCATGCCTAAGGGCACGCGCGTGTTCGGACCGGTCGCCCGTGAGCTGCGTGGCAAGGGCTACCAGAAGATCATCTCCCTCGCTCCCGAAGTGCTATGAAGCTCCACACAGGGGACACCGTCCTCGTTATCGCCGGCAAGGATAAGGGCAAGACCGGCCAGGTGATCCGCGTGCTTGCCGAGAAGAACCACGTTGTGGTTCAGGGATTGAACATGCGCACACGCTTCATCAAGAAGACCGTCCAGTCGGCCGGCCAAATGCTCAAGTTTGAGGCCAGCCTGGATGCTTCCAAGGTCATGCTCCTCGATCCGAAGTCTGGCAAGCCGACGCGCATTGGCTTCCAGATCGATGCCAAGACCGGCAAAAAGGTCCGCATCGCTAAGGTAAGCGGCGCAACCATTGTGGGTGCGGCCAAGGCCAAGGCGCCCAAGAAGACTGCTGCCAAGGAGGGTGAGAAGGAGGTTACGGCTGCCACCGACACTGCTGCTCCCGCTAAGCGCGCCTTCTGGAAGCGCGGCGCTACCGAGGCCTCTGCCGGCGTTCCCGTCTCGAAGGACGGCGAGTCGTCGCCCGCCGCTTCGGCAGCTGCCGACGCCGAAATGAAGCACGCTCCCATTGTTCGCCGCGCTGGTCGCGGCAAGTAAACCCCTATGGCTTACGACACCCTCCACGATCGGCTCCGCGGTCCCATCGCCAAAGCGCTTAAAGAAGAGCTTGGCGTGACCAACATCCACGCTCTGCCCCGCCTGCAAAAGGTGGTGGTGAACGTTGGTATCAACCGCGAGAAGCTGGAAGGCAAAGAGATCCTCGAATACATCTCGCAGTCGCTTGCCAAGATCACCGGCCAAAAGCCCGTGATGCGCAAGTCTCGCCTGGCCATCTCTAACTTCAAGATTCGCAAGGGTCTCGTCGTTGGCGCCATGGTGACGCTGCGTGGCAAGCGCATGGAGGAGTTCCTCGATCGCCTCATCAGCTACGTCTTGCCTCGCATTCGCGACTTCCGCGGCATTCCCGCTAAGTTCGACGGACATGGCAACTACGCCCTGGGCCTGAAGGAGCATGAGGTGTTCCCCGAGATCTCCGAGATTGACATGTTGAAGTCGTTCGGCGTGCAGATTCAGGTGACGACTACCGCCAAGACGGACGCCGAAGCGAAGGCACTTTTGAAGCAGATTGGCTTCCCCTTCCGCGCGGGCCGCGCTACCGTTTCCGCCGCCTGATCCTCTTATGACCCGCACCTCGCTCATCATCAGCCAGCAGCGCAAGAAGGAGGCCTACGACAAGGCGATGGCCGCCGGTAAGAAGCCGCATCGCCCCACTCAGGTCTACAACCGTTGCAAGCTTTGCCACCGCCGCCACGGCTACATGCGTTTCTTCTCCATCTGCCGCTGCTGCTTCAAGGAACTGGCCAGCAATGGCGAGATCCCCGGCATCACCAAGTCCTCCTGGTAATCCCCCATGACTTACGTCACTGACCCCATCGGCGACTTCCTCACCCGGATGCGCAACGCGCAGGCCGCCCGCCGCCCCACCTGCACGGCGCCCCACTCCAAGTTGAAGTTGGCTCTTGCTGAGCTGATGAAGCGCGAGGGTTGGCTCCAAGATGTGGCCGTGATCGGCGAGGAGCCCAAGCTCACCATTCAGGTGACGTTCATCCCCGGTAAGCGCCGCCTGGTTCTTGAGCGCAAGAGCAAGCCCGGTCGCCGCCTTTACACCCCCGCCTCCGAACTGAAGCCCGTCCTCCGTGGTTTTGGCCAGGCCATCCTGACGACGAGTCAGGGCCTGGTGACTGACGCAGAGGCCAAAGAGAAGAAGATCGGCGGCGAGTACCTCTGCACCATCTCCTGATTATGTCACGCATTGGACGCAAACCAGTGGCCATCCCGAGCGGCGTTACCGTCACGGTGACGGGGAACAAAGTCGCCGTGAAGGGCTCGAAGGGCGAACTGTCGTACGAGCATCTGCCCCTCATCGCCGTGACCGTCGAAGGGAGCGAGGTGGTGATCGCCCGCACGGAAGAGTCGAAGGCCGCCCGCGAGCGCCATGGTCTCACACGCGCCCTCATTCAGAACATGGTAACGGGCGTGACAGACGGGTACGAGAAGAAGCTTGAAGTGATCGGCGTGGGTTTCAAGACTGCCGTGAAAGGCCAGACGCTCACGTTGAACATCGGTTTTAGCCACCCCGTCGACTTCGCCATTCCTCAGGGCGTGACGATTACGCAGGATGAGAAGAATAAGAACATCCTGATCATCCGCGGTATCGACCGCCAGATGGTAGGCCAGGCTGCGTCCGACATTCGCGCCCTCAAGCCGCCGGAGCCGTATAAGGGCAAGGGCATCCGCTATTCCGACGAGCAGGTCCGCCGCAAGGTGGGCAAGGCCGCCACCGCCAAATCCGCGTAATCCGACTCTCCACTATGGTTCACCGCACAGATCATCGGCTCGCTCGCAAGAAGCGCATTCGCGCCCGCCTTGCTGGCACGCCCGAGCGCCCGCGCCTGACGGTGTACCGCTCACTCACGCAGCTTTCCGCTCAGATCATCGACGATGCCTCCGGCAAGACGCTTGCCTTCGCTTCCACCAAGGGTGTGAAGGGTGCCAAGCCGAATATGGAGGGCGCCAAGAAGCTTGGTGTGACCCTGGCCGAGAAGGCCAAGGCCGCCGGCATCACGACCGTTGTTTTCGATCGCAATGCGTACAAGTATCACGGGCGCGTCAAAGCGCTCGCCGACGCCGCCCGCGAAGGCGGTCTCCAGTTCTAAACCATCATGACCGCCAAAACCTCCAGCCCCGACCGTCAGCAGCGCCGCGACCGCGGCAGCCGCGAGCCCAAGGAATTCGCCGAGACGACCCTGTCGCTCGACCGCGTGACGCGCGTGGTGAAGGGTGGTCGCCGCATGCGCTTCCGCGCGGTGGTGGTGGTGGGCAACCGCAAGGGAAAGGTTGGCCTGGGAACGGGTAAGGCGAATGAAGTAATGATTGCCGTGCAGAAGGCCACCAAGGACGCCAAGCGCCGCATGATCCGCATCCCGCTCGTGAAGGGCACGATCCCGCACGAAGTAGGCACCAAGCATAAGTCTGCCAAGATCCTGCTTCTGCCCGCCAGCGAAGGTACCGGCGTGATCGCCGGTGGCGCGCTGCGCGTCATTTTGGAGCATGCTGGTGTGAAGAATGTGCTCAGCAAGCGTTTCGGTACCAAGAACAAGCTCGTGAACGCCCAGGCTACGATCAAGGTCTTGAAGACCCTGCGCCTGTCGAACCGCCCCGGCCAGCCCGAGGTGATCGTTGAGGAGCCGACGGCCGCCGAGGCCGCAGCCGCCAAGGATAAGCCACAGGTGGTTGAGATGACCCGCGCTGAGGCGAAGGCTCAGAGCGAGATCAACCGCCGCGCCAACGCCGACGACACGCTGAAGGAGCCGAAGAAGTAAACGCTCTAAAAGCGCGTACTTGCTCCAGAGAAAAGAACCCCTGGCGGACCAGGGGTGGGTTGCTGACCTTGTTTAGAGGTCGATGTTTGGGATGAGGGGGAGGATCTTCCCTAAGAGGGCTTTGATCCGGGCAGCGTGTCCTTCGGGCATGTCGGCTTCTTTGTAGCGTATGCGACCGGCGTGGGTGAGGACCACGTACGAGACGCTGCCGTCCAGCTGTTTTTCGAGCCGGTAGTACGGCTCTTCCAGCTGCACCTTGATCCAGCCGGTGACATCCCGGAAGACGGTGAGGACGGTGCCATCGGGGTAGGTGAGCGACCAGCGCAGGTCATCGGCATCGTCTTGCTTGGCGGCCGGATCGGCGGAAGCGATGATGGCCTCTAGGAGGTCGAGCAGAGGGCGATCGTCCTTCTTCTCTGCAGGTGCTGTCTGGCGGCGTTGGATGAGCAGGGCGATCGCGACGGTCACGATCACCAGGCCGACGACGATGGCGACAGTGATGCTTGCCGCCATTAGCCAAGGGGGCAGAAGATCGGGCATGGGTTCCTCCGACGAACGTGGTTGGGTTGAACGAACTGAGTATTTTATAGAACATTTATTCTATTATGGCAATGTTCTCATGTTAATCGAAAAAAACCCCTGGCGGACCAGGGGCGGGGTGGGTGCAGGCGCCGTCTCAATCGATATACGGCAGGAGTTGGACGAAGAGTGCTCGGGCCCGTTCGGCGTGTGCCGCCGACATTTCGTGCTCCATGGAACGAAGCTTGATGCCCTCGATCCGCAGAACGTACGACACGGGCCGGTCGACGCCTCGCCACTCGAGGCGGCAGTACTCCGGCAGGCTCATTTCGAGCCGGATCGTGCTGCCTTCTTTTGATGAGACGAGGATCGTTCCATTGGGAAAGTTCAGCCATCGCGTAGTGGGGTTGGCCATCTGGGCCTCCACACTGGCTTCCGGCGGGCCGCTGGCCACGGCCGCTTCGACCAGGCGCAGCATGCGCTCGGTGAGTGGCAGTTCTGCTTTGGCAGCAGTGACGGTGTGGCGGGTGCGCAACCAGAGCCAAGTGGCCGTCACGGCTGCCAGGCTAATGGCGGCCATCAGCAGTGCGATCGGTAGCGTCATGCACGTCTCTCTTTCGCTTGTGCCTGTGTTCCAAAAAGGACTATGACATTTATACAATATAATATAAATAAAGCAATAATCAGAATGTCCATGAAACACTGGATGAAGCGCGCCTGAGGGTTAGCATGCGGCCATGAAGCCTGCACTCCTTGTGATTGCCCAGACCGGCTACCAGGATCTGGAACTGGCCGGTACGCGCCAGGGGCTGGCTGAAGGCGGCTTTCCGGTGGTGTTGGCCAGTGTTGAGGCGGGCGTCTGCCAGGGGAAGTTTGGCGGCCGGGAGACGGCGACGGTGGCATTGCGCGACGTAGAAGTGGCTGACTATGACCGTATCGCCTTCATCGGCGGCCCTGGTGCGGGAACCTTGAAGGCCGAACCTCACGCATTGCGCATCGCCAGAGAGGCATTTGCCGCCGGCATGCCTCTTGGTGCCATTTGCATTGCCCCGACGATCCTGGGGGCTGCTGGCGTGCTCCAGGGCAAGCGAGCGACGGTGTGGGAGGGTGGCCATGGTGAGGAACGAGCCGAGCTACAAAAACGCGGTGCGATTCCCACCACCGAACTGGTGACCATCGACGGTACCGTAGTGACGGGCAATGGTCCCGACGCGGCGCTGGCGTTTGGTCAGGCATTGGCTGCGCTCTAAAAAAGGCAGCAGAAAAGCGCCCAATCCCCGCAGTGGGGGACTGGGCTGGTTGGTTTATCCGCTATCAACGGAGCCGCAGGAGTTGGTAGTCCAGCCACGGCGCGCTAGCCATGAGAATATCTGCGCCGCGGTGATACGTGCAGCTAAGAGTCATGTCCGCTGCGATGGTGAACTCGAACGAGACCCAAAGCGGGTCATTGCCGATGGGCGGCAGGTCGTCGAAGATGGTCGGCTGCCACTCGGGCGCGATGTCGTCGTGTAGCAGGCGCTCGCGCGCATGCCAGAGCGTGCGCCACACCGGGTCGCCCCAGGTGCGCCGCCAGTCGGGCAGCCAGCCGAAGACGATGGCGGCGATCAGCGCCATCGCGCCCGCGCCGACCATGAGCCAGTCGTACCAATCGATCCGTTCCTGCAGCGCCTGCGTGGTGAAGAAGAGGGTGTTGAGCAGGCAGGTCAGCGCGCCGCCGATCTGGATAAGCTGCTCCCAGTGGCGATTGGAGTGGGCGGGCTGGACGCAGCGGTAGCCGAAGTGGTCGCGGGGCGGTTGGCAGCTGTACCAGCCGTAGAGCGCATTCCAACGGTCAATCGTCTTCATGGAAGAACTCCCATACCTGTGATGCGGAAAAACCGGACGCGTAGGATACAATCCCGTGCCCGTTTGTCACGCAGACGGAAGCATCTTTTACCGCGTTCCAGTCGAAGACAGTCGACTCTCTTCCAGGCCGACAAAGATTTGTACCCAGTAGCGATCCATGCGCCCAACGCCGATTTTGGTGAAGGTGGGGTTAAGGATGTTGGCCTTGTGCTCGGCCGAGGCGATCCAGTCTTTGACGGCCTCTTCGGGCGTGGTTTGCCCGGTGGCGATATTTTCACCTGCACTTAGCTTGATGCGGCAGCCTTGGCACGCACTGAGAGATTGAAAATAGGCCGAAGCCTGCAACCGCTCTTGAAAGCTGATGCCCTCGGGCATGTCGTGTGAGAAATACCCGCGTTCGGACATATCTTTGGCGTAGGCTTGAGCAAAGGCAGTGAGCCCACGATCTTCGCGCAGGTTGGGGAGGCCATACTGGCGTCGTTCGCGGTTGGTATCGGCGATCACGTCGCGCTGAGTCTGCGTGAGCGTTTTATCGGCAAAGCCTTTTTCGTAGCCGAGAATTTGGCGCAGGGCCACCCGGCGACTGCGTGCGGGCAGCGACGACGAGCTGGAGGAGCGACTGACCGTAGCCACGGACGATGCCGAAGACGACGAGCGGACGCCGAAGGGGATGGGAATACCCGAAGCGTCATTGTACGGTGTGACCGTGGCCGAGGCGGCGACGGGTGCAAGGAGGGCGGTGAGAACGGCCAGCGAGACAAGGCTTGAACGCATGAGATGCATTCTACCTTTTTTCTCGGAGGGGCAATGAAAAAAGCCCTGTTCGGAGAAGACGTTTGGAGTGATTACCATTATGCCGTGGAATGACTGTGCGCGTTCCGCTTGACGTCGGGGTTGCGCTCTTGGTCTTTCTGCCACTGCCGACAACCAGCCCATGATCCCCGAGGCCGACGGTCTCAATGCCGAAGCCGCGGCCGGCGTGGATAGCATCCTGCGGGACGCCTCCGCGCGCCCCGAAGGCTACTGGCGCGACGCCCTCACGCTGCCCGGCGCCAAGAACGCCGCCAAGACCGGTACCAGCAATCTCTGCTTCAAACGCTCGGTGCTGGGCAACTGCACCGACTACGGCGTGAACAACGTCTGGACGCTCGGCTACACCGACGACCTGGTAGTGGGAGTGTGGGTGGGCAACGCCGACAACTCACCCATGATTCGCGAAGCCGACGGACTCAATGCCGCGGCCCCGGTGTGGAAGGCGTTTATGGGGGCGGCGGGGAAGCGGTGAGAAAGATTCTCTTCTATGTCGATAGATATCGGATGCTGATATTTAGATCAATCGGTAAATCTCACTATTTTATACGCAATGTATTAACCATCATTCCAGCTAAGCATTCATTTGTCTTTGGATCATGTATCGCACAATCTTGTCCTCCATTGTAGTAAACGACCGTATTGCCCTTTTTGAAAATCGAATATACCCAATTAAAACAACCAGGATTCTTCTCTGGACTTGGCAAGCGTGTAATTGAGATTTTTTGCAGACCATTTTGATCAGGATCGCTAACTGAATAGGTACAGTACTTACCAAGTTTTGGATTTAGGAAGCTATCCAACGTCATGCCTGAACCAATTGAGAAATACTCAATAGACTCACCGCTATAAATAACCTGCTTACTATTAGGATCGTCCTTTAATACATCAATTAAGAAAACCTTCTGCCTGCCGTCAGTTAATACTTTCTTAGGCTTCAGCTTGGTTATTACATCAGAGCTTAATGGCGATTCAGTTACTTTTACTGGATATAAAAATGAAATCGTATCATCTGTATAAGTTTCGATTTCAGTCGAATGCCAACTGCTAGAAGAGCTATTTTCAATCAGAGAGGTATGGCTGTTGACTGCCTTAAAAGGCGTCACTTGACGATTACAAGCGGCCAACATCAGAGCAGTAAAGATAAGGAGAGACTTCATGCATTTGGAGTAATACGATAAACAGTATACTTCTTCGTTTCATTTAGATCCTCCCAACTGAGAAAGCGGTAACCTGGAGAAAGAGAAATGTAGTTCGACTCAATTACCCACACTCCAGCTTCAGATCGAGCGCCAATCATGACAGTATGAAGACCGTCATCGCCAAAGCTATATTGAATCATATCGCCCGTTCTTAAATCACCACTGGCCGACATCTGCTGCAAGCGCGAACCTAATGTTTCATGATCGGCAATAGAATGCCCCTCAACAATTGGTTCTACATCAGGAGTTGACGCCCAACTATACGTTTCATCATCCACAGTTATATTTGAACCAATGAGCACATCTAAGGGGAGTAAGACGATGTTATCTAACCAGTATTTACACTGACCTTCTTGAGAAGAGAGATATGCCGTCCCAATCCAATTATTCGCTACTTCATTCCAAATCATCCGATGCTCATCCGTCGCATTCGGCCCAAAGAAGCGCTCAAGAATGTTAGCCATTACGACATTCACCCGTTCATTCTCACTGACATCAAACTGCAATGACTCGATAATCTTCTGCTGCTCGGCCACTGATAGGGCGCTGAAATTCGCCACGAATTGTGATGGATTCAGTGACATCTTCTGCCCACCGTCGATCATTCGATCACGCAGCTCCGCCACCAATCCCCTCTGCACCATCACTTCAATTTCCACGCCCTGGGTGCGGCCGTTCGCCAGGGTGACTTCGACGCGCAGGACATAGCGATCGTATCCAGAGAATTCACCGGAACTGTCCGCTGGAGTCTCATCACCGAGAAGTGGCAGGGCGGTAATGGGGAGCAAGATATATCCCACATCACGCGTGCCTGCGAGGGCTACACCATCTTCCGAGGCAACTCTCACCTTCTGGATGCTACCGCCACCAGCATTAAGGTCGAAGCGGATGCGAATTGTGTTATCGCCCAACTGGTACCGAGGCTTATCTGAGAACGCGACCAGCTCCTCTTGCGTGGTGGAAAGCAGATGATCGAAGTGGGCGTCGCGCAGGATGCTCTTGAAAGCGTTTGCGACTTCCGTAAGCGAGCCGGCCGCGATCGCATTGACCATGCGACTGGCTGGAATATCGGTCAGGATCTGGAGGCGGAACGCCAGGTCCCATTGGTTTTGGAGAAACGACCGATTATCCCACATGTGGGTAATGACGCTCACGAGGAATTTACCCATATATGTTGCCTGCGAGACGTCGCTCACGAGCGGCAGCAGGTCGTTCTGTGCTGGTTTCCAACTCAGCAGCTGTGCCTCCAATTGAGCCTTTGTCAGCTCTTGGTTTGCCAATTGTGCAGCGGCGTCCCTGGCTTCTTGCGTCGACACGCCGTTCGCAAAGGAACGTGCGACTAATTCACTGGCTTGAAGCGTTCGATACGCCTCACTTCCTCCGAGCCCATCCATGGTAAAACTCTCCACCAACCCCCCGCTCACACTCTCCCCCACATACCTCGCCCACCCCTGCGCCTGCGTCCCGACGATCGTCGGGTAGATGCCGTTG
>CAZYNU010000016.1:4590-25768 GCA_964648045.1 uncultured Candidatus Peribacteria bacterium | reverse complement strand
CGCCATGACTCGCGGACCCTTCGCCAATCGCGCGACGGCACCACAACGAGCGGCCACCCTGCACCGGGAGGCAAGACCGTGCACCGGAGGTGAGTAAACGCGCGTGTTTGGCGGATCCGGCCAAAGTGCCAATACGCTATACTGGCGCCGTGAAGAAACTGGAAATGATCTTCGGCGTTCTACGCGTTCCTGCGGACATCGCGGCTGTCGCCTTGGCCCTGGTGATCAGCTACCGCTTGCGCGAGGCGAACGTGGACTTAATCCCCGGCGTGCAGCTGCTCGAGGCACCCTCAACACTGCCGGCCTTCGGCCACTATCTAACGGAGTTTATCGTGCCGGGCATCGCCGTCTTCCTCTTTGCCGCCGCACTGCACGAGCTCTACGCACTCAAGAGCACCGAAAGCCGCTGGCGAGAGTTTGGCCAGGTATGCATGGCCGTGGCCACATGGTTAGTGGTGGTGACGGTCTGGTACTTCTTCGTCCGCAAGGAGCTCTTCTATTCGCGCATCCTGCTCCTGCACGCCACTGGCCTGATCACACTGTTCGTCTTTACCCTGCGAGCCGCGCTTACGGCCGTAGAACGTTCACTGTTACGCCGCGGCTTCGGCGTGCGCCACGCGGCCACGGTCGGTCCCAAGCCGGCCCCTACGGTACTGCTGGAACTTCAAGTCGAACCCTCCTATCAGTATGCCGGCCACGCCGCGTCATTTGCGGAGCTGGTTACCCTGCATGACTCACACCCCTTAGACCTTGTCCTGGAAACCGCCCCCAACCCCCAAAGTGAGGACACACTCCAACTGATCGACTTCTGCCGTAGCCGCCACGTGGAGTATGCCTTCCTGCCGCCAGTCTTCGCCGACTCCCCGCACCTACTGGCCGTCGATCGCCTCGGCCTGCTGCCGCTTGTGCGGTTCCAGCCCACCCCGCTCGACGGCTGGGGCCGCATCTGGAAAGCCATCGGCGATCGCGCCCTCGCCCTGCTGCTCACAATCGCTCTTTTGCCACTACTCCTGCTCATCGCCATCGGTGTGCTCATCGACGGCGGTTGGCCGATCTTCTACGTCTCGCGCCGCGTGGGCCAGCACGGCCGACGCCTCATCCCAGTCTTAAAATTTCGCACCATGGTGAAAAACGCCGACCAGCTCAAGAGCGAACTCATGGCGCAGAATGAGCGCCGCGATGGCCCGCTCTTTAAGATGAAGCACGATCCACGCGTCACGCGCTTGGGGCGCTTCCTGCGCCGCTGGTCACTCGACGAGCTGCCGCAGTTCTTCAACGTTCTCGCCGGCCAGCTCTCGCTGGTGGGTCCGCGCCCGCACCTGCCCGACGAGGTGAAGCTCTACGCCGACCGGGAGCGCCGCGTCTTTGCCGTAAAACCGGGGGTCACCGGCCTGGCCCAGGTCTCAGGCCGCAGCGATCTCACTTTTGCCGACGAAGTGCGCCTTGACCTGCAGTACATCGAGGAATGGCGCGCGCGCCTCGACCTTTGGATTCTCTGGCGGACGCTGGTGGTAGTACTGATGCGCAAGGGGGCAAACTGATTGACGAGATCGGTGATCATTCCATACTAAGAGGGCGTTCTTCGGTCTTTGTAAGTGCAAGGTATGGAGGCTCGCATCAATGGCGATGCAGCTATTTATTATTCTGGCGGATATCTCGCTAGAACCAACAGACGCCCGCACCTTCGTGATGGGCATAGACAATACTGGGGCCTCAGTCGCACAGTTACACCAGCGTGCCGAGGCTACCTGCAGCGCCCGAGGCATGGTGACCATCATGGTACAACCCGTCCCCATTCCTAATGAGTTGCGACCACTGTTCGACCAGACGATCCCCACATGGGAAAACTGGTACTACGATCTTCTAAGTGCGTTCAGAGACGGATTCACAGAGGAATCTTCGGGCAGCTTTGAAGAATATTTGAGCCATCTGCAAGAAAGCGCCGCGGCAGCCAACGAAGGCGGGCAGACCTACTGCAGGTGGTATCTTAAGATGGCGGGGCGACGCTGTCGCCAACAAATGATCAACTAGGGCAAACACGCCCTCGACCCGCAGCCAACGCTGCGGGTCTTTTTTCTGAGAGTAGACGCAGATGCGGCCGAAACGGGCGCTCTTCTCCGAAAAGAAACCGAAGAATGTGGAATGTGTTGATCATGTATCGATCGCCGATCGATGCCGGGCCCTCCGTGAAGAGGGCCTGTTCAATATGACGTCAGAGCAGCGGCAGCTGCTGGTCGTTCACGGCCTTCTTCGGCGCCTTCTTGGCGGCCGGCTTTTTCTGAGTAGGTTTGGCGTGGATAGCTGCTGGAACCGGCGCAATGTCAGGACGGCGCTCGGCGTCTTTCACGGTGGCGATACGTGCCAGGTAGGCCTGGATGCGCTTGCCGTAGTCCTTGCCGAACAGGCGACGATCCATGACCAGGGCCTCACCCGCGCCGCGGCGCTGGAAGGCGAACGTGCGCAGCAGGCGGAAGAGCCGTTGCTCCAGGCGGGGCATGAGGTAGTCGCTGAAGCCGTCGCGGTAGCGCATTGCGCGCCGGCCGAGCACGGGGTGACTCGGATGGTCGAAGGGTAGGGTTTCGATCGCCAGGCGGTCGACGGAGCCGGCGGGCAGCTCGGTGCCCTCGTAGGTCCACGGCGTGAGCAGCCAAACGGTCGTGCCCTCCGCTGCTAAGAAGTCGGCCTCCATGCGACCCTGGCCGCCGCTCATACCCTGGCAAATGAGCGTCACGCCTTTCTCTTCCATCGCAACCGCAAAGCGCGCGAAGGCCATTTCGATCGAGCGCTTACTGCCAAGGAGGATGATCGTCTTTCCTTCCGGCGGAACGCGCAGAAGATCTTCAAGCGGCGGACCAGCCAAATCGACAATAATGGGCAGCGCGCTTAGCGAGGCGACCACGCGCTCGCTCTTGGTTTCATTGGGGACAATCGGGGCTTCATCACCGTCTTTGCCTGGCGGGAGGAGCAGCGTAGTGGGCACCTTGGCGTAGAGGTGAGCGGCCAACAGGTCGGCGGCTTTTTCGGGCGCGCTGTGCAAAAACAATCCGCCGTCGCGGCGACGCTCAATCCAGGCCAGACGCGCCGCTAAGCCATCTGGCCGAAGCACATGCGCAGCCTGCGTAAGCAAATGACGCGTGCGCTCAGGCAATGAATCGTCCGCTACCAGCGGCGTCATCATCTCCCGCAAACCTTTCGCCTCGCGCGATTCCAGGTCGGCGGGCACCAGATAGCGCACATCCTCGCCCCCGAGTTTCTCCACGTAGATCGCTAAAAGGTCCGAAAGGCTGGTGAGAGCGGCATGCCCTTGGCTGGCAGCACGAAGATCGTCGAGACTAAGCTCTGCGCCGAACGCGCGCGTGGCCGTGTCTTCCAACATGGAGGCATCCACGATGACGACATGAGCGCCATCGCCCAACAACTCTGCGGTCTCGGCACTGTCTTCAGCGGAGAATTGCAGGAGTTGCTGGTGATCAATGAGCACCAATTCTGGCAGGTCGGAGAATTGGGCCCGATAGGTGGGCGACACACGGGCGCAGGCCAGCACGCCGCTCCACACCGCTCGCTCGTCACCGTGCAACGGCAGATCGCGGCGCACGCGCGGCGCGTGCCAAGCGAGCTTCGTGAGCAGCGTCGCCTCATCGGCCGAAAGCTCCGACTGAGCGCGTAGACGCTCGACACCGGCAGGCTCAAGGAGAAATTGTGCCGGAAAGACGGCGCGGGCGTTTGGTGGCAAAACGATCTGGCGGAGAGTGGATTCCAAGTTCTTTACGGCAACGATGCGACGCTGCTCCCCTGCCCGAAGAGGGGTCGAGAGCAATTGCCCCAACGCGTCGTCATCCACGGCCTGCTCGCGCAGGGCCACCGCGCCAACAGCCGGAGGAACGAGATCGATAGAACCACCCCGTGTGGCGGGCTGGCCACGCTCCATGCGTAACCACGCCGGAGAAGACGACGCCCCCTTGGTCGGTAAGATCGCGGCCAGCGCCCGCAGACCGGGCGTACTCCGACCGAAAGCCTCACGCATGGCATCGAGTTGCGCCTGCGACAACTCAGCGAAACGCGCTAGGCAGGCATCGGCCAAAGCCATCGTGGCGCGTACGTCGCCAAGCGCGCGATGCACGGGCTCGTGCGGGAGCGAGAGCAAACGGCTTACGTAGCCCAGCGAGAAGCTGCGCGCCTCAGGAAAGGCCAGCGAGGCGAGCATGGCGGTGTCATAGGTGGGATACCCTGAAAGATCGAGTCCTTCGCCCTTCACCATCGAAACGTCGAACTGGATGTTTTGCCCCACGACGATCGTCTCGGGTGTAAGCACGGCCTGCAACTCAGCCATCACGTCGGCAAAGGCTGGCCTCCCCTTCAGATCTTCCGTCTTGATATGTGTCAGTGCCTCCACCGTGGCCGGGATCTCATCGGGGATGCTGAGCAAGCTCTCGAACTCCTTCACAACCCTGTCGCCCTCGCGCAGCACCCAGGCTAATTCGATCACCCGGTGCACCTTCGGGACGAAGCCGGTCGTCTCAGTATCAAGCGTGAGCGTGCGAAGGGTAGCCATAGGTCCAGACGACACTACGGGAAGGAGCCGTACCCGTCACGCAGAAGGAAGAACCCCCTCGCGCGATGACGAGGGGGTAGATTGGCCACGATCACGGCACTACTCGCGCCGTCTTGGTTTTCACATCCAGAAGCCACGCCTGACCCTTCTCCAGTTCCCAGGGACAGTGGATGCTGAGACTCAGCTGCTCGACGACATAGAGCAGGAATTCCTGGGTGTACTCCAAGTGCGTCACCACGATGACCGAGCGGGCGCCGCCGCGAACGGCCTGTTCGACCAGCCCCCAGGCCTCGAGCAGCTTGGGCGGCTTATCCGCATGCGACTCGAGCACAGCCCGACTGCGGAGCGTGCCGCCGACCGTGTCGGCCAGGATAGTGGCGCTCTGGGCCGTGCGGGTGACGGGCGAATGGAGAATGACCAAACGCTCGGCGTCGAGGATCAGGGGCTGGAGCAGCTCGGCCAAAGCGAGCATCTGAGCCTCACCCTCAGCATTCAGTCTGTAACCGTTGTACGCGCCGTGGCGGATCACCGCGAGGAACTCCAACATGGAACCCGACTCCAAAAAGATCCGTGCGGCGCAGACGGCGCCGCTGTCCCGTCTCCCCAAGAGGAGAAAGGAATCAGACGATAGCACCGCCCCAAGTCGGGTGTCACGCCTTCTCTAAAAGAAGATCAGCCGGCAACACGTCACCGAGACGGCGGCGGGCAGTGTGTAAACGCCGCTTGATGGTGCCGATAGGCGCCTGTTCCTCGGCCGCGATCTCTTTGAGCGAGAGGCCGCGCAGATAAAAAGCAGCCAGCGAGCGGCGATCCAACTCGGAAAGCGCGGCAATACCCGCTCGCACGGTATCGAGCCGCTCTTGCATAAGTAACGCCCCAAGCGGTTCCACATCGTCACAAGCCACACCCCACATACCGCCCTCTGCGGAGTCGTCCTCGTCGGCCCCCGTCCCGCGTGCACCGCGGCGACGCTTGACCATGTTCACCCCTCTGGTGGACAGGATGCATCGCACCCAGGCGAGGATGGCTTGTACATCGCGTAATTGACCAAGGTTGCGATGGGCCACCAGCCATGCCTCCTGGAGCAAATCATCGATGTCGTCTTCTTTTGTGCCGAGCTTGCGGCAGATGGCAACTAGCACGTACCGACGCTCGTGGAACAACGTCATGAGGGCCATCTCCTTCTTGGCCAAAGCCTCAGCGGTCTCTGGCAAGAGGCCCGACACGGAGTCGATTCCTGGTTCCGAAAAGGGAGCGGGGGTCATCGCCATTGGCTGGCGATTGTCCGCTCCCAAACCGCAAAGTCAACGGCACTTTAGGCGGCCGGCGGCTCGTTGGCCTCGGGCTTCTTCGCAGCCTTCTTCTTCGGTTTCCCTTCACCATGCTCCGGAGCCTGAGCGGGGGCGCCTTCCACGGTCTGCTCGACGTTCTTAGTATCCACGGCCATGGCTGCGCCGGTCTCGTCCACAGGCAGCTCAGCCACGGGCTCCTCGGCCGGAGCCTCGCCCACGGCGGTCTCCTTCACGAGACCGTCTTGCGTCTCGGCGTCATCGGCGGCCTGCTCGGCCTCCAGGTTGAGCACCACCGGATCGGGGATCTCCTCGCCGCGCAGCTCGGCCAGCTTGGCCTTGAAGGCGGGCAGCTCCTCGTAGTTGTACATGTCGAGCTCGAAGCCCGTCAGGTCGGTGGCAAGGCGGATGTTCTGCCCCTTCTTGCCGATGGCCATCGGGCGCTGCGCCTCTTCCACGAACACGGCGGCGCGCTTCTTCACGCGGCGGCCCTGCTCGTCGACCTGCTCCTTGTCGTTCACGATGATCACGGCCGAGATGGCGGCCGGCTGGAGGGCGGTGGAGATCAGCTTGATGGCGTCGTCGCTCCACTCGAGCATGTCGACGCGTTCGCCGTTGATCTCCTCCATCACGGCTTGGATGCGCACGCCCTTCTGGCCCACGCAGGCGCCGATGGGATCGATGCGGGGATCTTTGCTCTGCACGGCCACCTTGCTGCGGAAGCCGGCGTCGCGGGCGATGCCGCGGATCTCAACGTCGCCGTTACGGACCTCGGGGATCTCGAGCTCAAGGAGCTTGCGGACAAGCTCGGCGTGCGTGCGCGAGATGCGCAGCTGCGGGCCTTTGCCCGTGAACTCGACAGTGTCAAGGTACACGCGCAGGCGCTTGCCGGTGTAGTAGTGCTCTCCGGGGATCTGCTCGCGCCAGGGGAGGCTGACGGTCATGCCTTCGATCTCGAGCGTCACCCAGCTGGTGTCCACCTTGGTGACGGTGGCCGTGAGCAACTGCTGCTCGCGATCCTTGAAGCGCTCGTAGAGCGACTGACGCTCGGCCTCCTGCAGCTTTTGCAGGATTACCTGCTTGGCGGCCTGGGCGGCGATGCGGCCGTAACCGGCGGGCGTGACATCGATGGTGATTTCATCTCCGGCCTCGCTGTCGGGCTTCACGCGCTTGGCATCCTGAAGACTAATCTCGAAGTTCTCGTTCTCGACGGTGTCGACCACCTCCTTCACCACGAGAATGGTGGGCATATCCTTGCCGTCCTCAAAGTCGACGCGAACTTCCTGCTCTTTGTTGCCGTAATCTTTACGGTACGCGGTGGCGATGGCCTGCTTCACGGCTTCGATGACCTGATCGGCCGAGACGTTCTTCTCGGAACAGATCTGGTTGATGGCGGCGAGGAATGAGGCGCGCATAGAATGGTGGGAACCCGGGAAAGGACCGTTCCGGATAAAGGAGCAGTCTCAAACTGGGATCAATAATGTACGTCCGACTGTACAGGCCGTTTGAGCCCTTGGCAAGCGCTTTGAGCACGTATTCAACGGTGCTCTTGCAACCAACGAACCGTGGCCATGATGCGCTTGTGCAGGGCCACCTGCGCATCGGTCAGCGTGTCGGCACTGTCGGGGCGGCTTGAGAAACCGTAGAGACGACCGTCGTGGAGGAAATACGTCGCACGAACCTCAAGACCGGCAGCCAAATATTCCTCGCGACGCTCAACCGCAAGCTCGTTGCCAATTGTCAGTTTCGCCGTCTCTTTCACCGCCAGACTCGGCTGGCCTTCCCAGCCCGTGGCTGCCGCTTTGTCGCGCGCATCCAGCGCCGCCCAGAGCGTGTCAAACTGCTCAACGCTGCGGAACACCGTCAGTACGGTCGCATTGTCGCCGCTGATGTAGCGCAAACTACTGTCGGTCTCGTCGGCCCGCCAATCGGCCGGCAGCGCCAGGCTGTAGCCCAGCTTTTCACCGTCGTAGCGTTGCCAGCCCTGAGGATCAGCACCCGGCGCATGGACTGTGCAAGCGGCAAGAACAACGAGGGCAACGAAAGGAAGAAGGCGACGCATGACTGCATGCTATACCCGCATTGATCACGCGCAAGCATCCAAAAAAACCCGGCAGCAACGCTGCCGGGAAGGGTCGATCGGACAGTTAGGCGACGAGCGCCTCAGGTAGCCACAACGTTTCGTAACGAGAACGCGTGGCACCCGTGGGACATGAGCCAACGAAAATTCCGAGGAGCGCTCCGCGTTGCTCGTCCCACTCAAGGCCAGAGTAGGCCGCCGCATTAAAATCATTCAGACGATCTACTTCTTGTAGTCCAAGCGGGCCGCCAAGAAGGCAGATGAAGAGCGTCTTCGATCGTTCATCCACGAAGGCGAGCAGCCGGCCGTTACTATGGATCGCCAACAGATCGGCGCACGCGTAGAGGCTCAAACTCTGCGCAAAATCACCTCCTTTCACGCGGCCGACGTAGAGTCGGCAATTCGCACAACGGAAAAAAAACCGCTCATCCAAAGACAGCACCTGTGTCATCGCAAACCTCCAAAGCGAAAGAGCAAGGATCGAACCTGCCCGCATCGTACCGCCCTCAGTTAATGTGAGCCAGACCTGACATCAGCCCCTTGCGAAAGGCCAAAGCATGCCGCCCACGCATGGTCGGCAACCAGGAGAGGACGACGTAGGCCCAGGCTTTCCAGCCGCGCGGGGTGACATCGAGCTCGGGCGCGATCGACTCGATGTGCACGGCCGAGCGGCCGATGGTCTCCATGCGCTTGAGCGAGTCGGCGAGTTCGAGATGGTGGTGATGGAGGGCCTTGGCGTCGGGCTCGTAGATGAGCGGCGCGCCGGCGCGGGCAAGGCGCAGTCCCCACTCGATGTCCTCCCAGCCGTAGAGCGTCACGTCCTCGCGGAAGGCGACGCGCTTGGCGAGCTCGGTGGGAAGGCTCAAGTGCGACGTGTAGGTGTAGCGGTGCTGGATGGCGGCAGGCACCGGGCCGTGCGCGTAGGGCGCGAGCTGCGGATAGCCGAACTGCCAACCCGTCGCCTCGAGCCACGTCATCACCGGCGTGATGCCGCAGGCCGGGTCCCAGGTGGTGAAGCCCAGCACCAGCGCGCCGGGATGCGCGGCGTGCGCGGCGAGGTGCGCGGCGCAGGCGCGAGGATCGAGGAAGATGTCGTCCTGGCAGAAGAGCGTGAGCGGCGCGGTCGCCAGCTCGACGCCGCGGTTGCGCGCCACGCCCTGCTGGCATTTCGGAATTTCAAGGAAGCGGACCGCCTTCCCGCCCACGGTCACGCAGGCGGCCGATTGCTTCGCGTTGTCATCCGGGCCATCGCTCACCACGATCACTTCCAGTTCGGCCGCCACCGTCTGGGCCGCCAAATGCCGGAGCGACCGCGCGAGCAGTTCGGGGCGCCGGTGGGTGGGGATGACAACGGAGAGCGCGGGCACGCCTAGATGGTAGCCGATCCCCTTGCGCGCGGCAGGCGGGAGGCAGAGGATGCGCGGCCTGCCGGCGCCCGGCAGGAACAATCCTTCACACTCTCCGGAGACTCACACGATGGCCGACACCATCCCCACGCGCTTTGCCGCGTACCTGCACACCGCCAAGGAATTGGCCTGGTTCCGCGAATACGTCGAATACATGAGCGGGTCGATCTTCCGCCCCGCCGACACCCGAGGCCCGCGCCCCGAAGGCGCGTCCGCCTGGGACAACTGGCTCCGCGTGGGGGTCCAGATGCCGGCCGAGATGGTCGTGGCGTTCGTCACGCAATTGCCCTGCCACGCCAAGGTGCCCTCGGGCACCGACAAGATCCCGACCGAACCGATCGAATGACCGCATGCCCGGCATGCCCCGCCCGACGCCCAGCGCGCCGGGCTTTTTTTGCGTAGGATGCAAACAACATGCGCGCCCTCTTCCTCGACCTGGCCCACCACGACGGCTCTATCGCCTGCGTGACCGAGACGGCGAGCGTCGTGCGCCGTGCGGTCGACAAGCGCCTGCGCGACGACGGACTCCTGCCGCTCATCGAAGAAACGCTGGCCGCCGCCGGCTGGCGCGCCGAGGACCTGACGCACCTGGCCTGCGTGACGGGACCCGGCGGTTTCACCAGCCTGCGCGTGGCCGTGGCCGCCTGTAACGCCCTCGCCTGGGAGCGCGGCATCCCCGTGAAGACCATCCACGGCAGCGAGCTCTGGGCCGCTCGCTCGCTCGCGCCCGATGCCGTCTGGCTGCACAGCACCCGCCAGGACCAGCTCTTCGCCCGCGGCCTCGGTACCCTCGCTCCGATCTGCCCCGAGCCGGCACTGCGCACCATCCAAGAACTCCTCGCCGCCGTCCCCGCTGGCTCCAGTTTTTTGGGTGAATTGATCGAGCCGCACGCCCAGGCATTGGCCTCATTGAAGCTCCAACCTGCCGCCCTCAAACCCATCGAGGAGGTGCTGCCGCCCCTGCTTGCCGCCGCGCCCGAGGCCGCCGCACCCGTGGATCCGTGGTATGGCCGGGGCTATTGACGGTTTCTCCTGGAAAAAGTGGAGCGCGGAACGCTTGCGGAAGGTATACTCTGTGCTCCGATGAATCTCCTCGACACTCTCAACAAGGTTTTCGGCGACACCTCGCGCAAGGAAGTGAAGCGCCTCCAGCCCACCATCGCCCGGATCCGCGAGATCCAGGCCTCGCCCGAGTACCGCGCGCTCACGCTCGCCGATCTCCCCAAGAAGACGGAGGAGTTCAAGGCGCTGGTCGCGAGCGGCACCACGCTCGACGACATCCTGCCCCACGCCTTCGCGCTGGTAGTGCGCGCCTGCGAGCTGCTTAAAGGCACCACGATGGGCGTCGGCAAGCAGCAACTCACCTGGGACATGGTCCCCTTCGACGTGCAGCTGGTCGGCGGCATCATCCTGCATCGCGGCAACATCGCCGAGATGAAGACCGGAGAAGGAAAGACTCTCGTCTGCACCCTGCCCGTCTACTTGAACGCGCTCGCCGGCAAAGGCGTACACGTTGTCACCGTCAACGACTACCTGGCCAAGCGCGACGCGCAGTGGATGGGCCTCCTCTACGGCGCCCTGGGCATGACCGTCGGCACCATCGTGCACGGCCTCGATAACGAACAGCGCCGCGCCGCCTACGCCAGCGACATCACTTACGGCACCAACAACGAGTTCGGCTTCGACTACCTGCGCGACAACATGGCACCCTCGCTGGCCCAGCAGGTGCAGCGCCCGCTCAACTTCGCCATCGTCGACGAGGTCGACTCCATCCTCGTGGACGAGGCCCGCACGCCGCTGATCATCTCGGCCCCGGCCGAGGAGTCCACGACCAAGTACGCCCAGTACGCCCTGCTCGTCCAAGACCTCCGCGAGGGCGAGCATTACACCCGCGACGAGAAGCAGCGCGCCGCCATCCTCACCGAGGCCGGCATCGCCTTTTTGGAGCAAAAAATGGGCGTCGACAACATCTACACCGACAAGGGTTTTCAGGAGGTGCACCACATCGAGCAGGCCCTGAAGGCGCACGCCATCTTCAAGCGCGACATCGACTACGTGGTAAAGGACAACGAAGTGATCATCGTCGACGAGTTCACTGGCCGCCTCATGCCGGGCCGCCGCTACAGCCACGGCCTGCACCAGGCCATCGAAGCCAAGGAGCGCGTAGAGGTGCAGCGCGAGAGCCGCACGCTCGCCACCATCACGTTCCAGAACTACTTCCGTCTCTTCCCCAAGCTCGCCGGCATGACGGGTACGGCCAAGACGGAAGAGGAGGAATTCGAATCGATCTACAAGCTGAAGGTTGTCGTGATTCCCACGCATCGCCCCGTCACGCGCCAAGACCACACCGACGCCATCTATCGCACCGTCGAACATAAATTCCGCGCCGTGGTACGCGCCGTAAAGGAGCGCCACGCCAAGGGCCAGCCCGTGCTCGTGGGCACCACGTCCATCGAAAAGTCGGAAGTGCTGAGCAAGCTCTTGGAGCAGGAGCGCATCCCCCACCAGGTGCTCAACGCCAAGCAGCACGAGAAGGAGGCCGACATCGTCGCCGGCGCCGGCCAGTACGGCTCGGTCACCATCGCCACGAACATGGCCGGACGCGGCACCGACATCAAGCTGGGCGAAGGCGTGGCCGCCGTGGGCGGACTCGCCATCCTCGGCACCGAGCGCCACGAGGCGCGCCGTATCGACAACCAGCTGCGCGGCCGCTCCGGCCGCCAGGGCGACCCGGGCGAGAGCTTGTTCTTCGTCTCCATGGAGGACGACCTCATGCGCCTGTTCGGCGGCGACCGCCTGAAGGCGATGATGGAGCGCCTCAAGGTGCCCGACGACGTACCCCTGCAAAACAGCGTCGTCAGCCGCAGCATCGAGAGTGCCCAGAAGCGCGTCGAGGGCCACAACTTCGACATGCGCCGCCACGTGCTGCAGTACGACAACGTGATGAACAAGCACCGCGAGATCGTCTACAAGCGGCGCCAGAAGATTCTCGAACGCATCGCCGAAGCCGAGGCCGGGCAAGACTCCGCCGCCGAGGCGGGCGCGCTGCACGGCGACATCGTGGCCACCATCGAACGCGAGGCCCGCGCCATCGCCACCGCCCACACCGCCGATCGCGACCCCGAGAACTGGGACCTGACCACTGCCATTGCCGCCGTTGGCGCTTTCAACCCGGAGGCTGCCAAGTCGCTGGATATCGAGGCCCTCAAGAAGCTGGAGGACCGCGCCGTCGTTGAGGAGAAAATCGTGGAGGCCCTCGTCGGCGCCTACGAGCGCGCCTGTGGCCGCGCCGACCCTGTGGCCGTGGGCCGCGCCGAGCGCGTGGTCACGCTGCGCTCCATCGACACGCACTGGATGAATCACATCGATGAAATGAGTCACCTGCGCGAGCAGGTTGCCTTCTCAGGCTTCGCCCAGCGCGACCCGTTGGTGGAATACCAAGACCAAGCCTTCCGCAAGTTCCAGCAGCTCATCGCCACCATCGACACGACCATCGCTCGCATGCTTCTGCAGGCCGACTTCAGCCAATTCATGGCGCCCGTGCGCATGGTGGAGGAGCAGCCCCAGAACCTCGTCACCAACGCCGACCAGATCGAAGCCGAACTCACCCACACCGGCGTGGGTCTGGCCGCCAATGAGCAGCCGTCGGCCGCTCCTGCCCGCCGCGTGCCGCTCCCCCACGAGCGCCCATCGAGCGTGCGCGTGAAGGCGCCGCCCGCAAAGGCCGCCGCCCCCGAAGTAGGCCGCAACGACCCCTGCCCCTGCGGCAGTGGCAAGAAGTACAAGAAGTGCCACGGCCAGGACGCCTGAATGCGAAAAAACCCGCTCCTCATCGTGAGGAGCGGGTGAGCCACCATGCGGCGGCCAAGAGACTTATACTCGGCGGTAGAGGAACCACTCGTTGCCATTGAGAAGCCACCCTCTTTTGGCTGCCTCCACTTCTCCAACGCGGCGGGGTGAGCCGCCAAAGGCACCGCAGACCCTAGCCTCCGCATAGAGCAATCGACCGCACTTGAGGGGCGCGTACACGATCCAATACTTCGTGGCGCGTCGCTTGAGCCACAAGGCAGCCTGATACACTTCTCCAACTGTCAGCGGCACGAGGCCCTGTCGCTCGGCCCAGACGCTCAGATCGGCCACCGAGACTTGATAGCGCAGAAGATCATCAGGCTGGAGCTGAACAAGCACGTATTGAGAGCGCTCTTCGGGCCACAGCGCATCATCGGACGACGGCACAGGAACAGACGCTAAGTGGGCACTGAGATGCAGCCTATCGAGACCTCCTCCATGTTCGCGCGGATCGAGCCCCTCCCAGAGCCACCAGAGCCGCAGTTGGCTCGGCATTCTGCAAATCGAATCCGGCCAGCCCGGCGGCGGCGCGCAATCGTGCGCTAAGAAACTCTCCACGATCCGGCCGCAGTTGCGCAAACGTTCGTCGTCGGGCGCCAGCGGTACCGTCGAGAGGCCCCGTTTGACGTAAGCCATCGCGGCCAATTGAAGCCGCCTTCGCGCACGAGTAATGGCGGGCAGGCCAAGCGGCTCGATGTACGTTCGGCCCGTAGACCGAAAAATACGGAATTCGGACCATGGCACTTGTCGTTCCCGACCTTCGTCCGCACCCCAGCAATCATGTGCGCAGGCACGCGACTGAAAGAGACGCCATCGCTCCTGCAGCGCCGAGAGGGCAACGGCGATCGCATCGAGTTCTGCTACTAGTTCCCGCACACCACCGTCTCTCGTCGTCGACATGGTTCAACCCCTTCGTTCTCTAGCCAATCATGAAATGGACCAATGAATTGAAAAATGAAAATGAAAAAAAGTCAAACACGGAGAAGGCCTTGTTCCCGGGTAGGTCGCCGGGAATGATGCCATGGTGACCGCCGCCCGCAACATCCTTGGCCACGCCCATGCCCGCGCCTCGCTCGAAGCGGACCTGAAGGCCGGCAACCTTGCCCATGCCTATCTGTTCGCCGGGCCGCGGCACGTCGGCAAATTGACCGTCGCTCACTGGTTCGCGCGCACAGTGCTCACCCAGGGGAAATCCCCCGACGAAGCGACCGAGACGATCCGGCAGCTCGACCACCTCATTCACCCCGACCTACTCGTGCTGGACCAGCTTTGGATGGACGAGATCTGCGACGACTGGGAGGTGATCGCCAAAACCTCGAACGTGCCGCAGGAGCACCGTGCCAAACGCGAGCCGCCAATGAAGACCGACACCATTAGCATCGACGACGTGCGCGCCATTCAGGAGCGTTTGCACTCCACCGGCAGCGGCACGCACCGCTTCTGCCTCATTCGCTCGGTGGAGCGCATGCAGGACGAAGCGGCCAACGCTCTCTTAAAAATTTTGGAAGAGCCGCCGCCCGGCCGCATCTTCATCCTGACCACGCAACAACTCGAAGGCCTGCTGCCCACCGTCGTCTCGCGCTGCCGCGTCGTGCATTTTTCACCATTGCCGCACCAGGAACTACTCCCATTACTAACGCATGAGCCCGAGGAAGACCGCGGACTCTTGTTGCATCTCGCACAAGGAGCGCCGGGCGTGCTCAAGCGCCTCTTGGTCGATCCGGACGCGCGCCGGGCAGAACATACGCTGCACACTGCCGCCCGTTCGTTCTATGCCGAACCACGCCTGATGACGCGTCTAAAGACTCTAGAACCTCTCACGAAGCGCGGCCCCGACGGCGAGGCGCTGTTGCGTCACCTCTTCCTAGCCCTGCGAGAAGAACCACCTGCCGTTCGTCTACGCCTCACCCCCGCCCTGCTGGCCTTTGCCGCCGATCTGGAGACCAATACGCATCGCGGTCTCCTCTGCACCCGCTTTGCCATGGAAGCCGGCATCAAGGGAGAAGACACTAAAAACAGGTAAATAGTGGCCAAAATCAGACCTGAACCCAAGCCCTGCGATAGGTACCGTGACATAGAACGGCCTATTGGCAAACGCCGGACGAAGGGTAGACTCCGGGCATGGATATTCGCTATCGCATCAAGGGCGGCGTTCCGCTTCAGGGCGAGGTCATCATCAGTGGCTCCAAGAACGCCACGCTCCCCATGCTGGCGGCCACGCTGCTGGCCGACGGCGAGACCGTGGTGGAGAACGTCCCGCGCCTGTCCGACACGCTCGTGATGCTTACCATGCTCGAGCACCTCGGTGCCGAGACGAGCTTCGAAGGCTCCACCGTTCGCGTCTCCACCCGCAACCTCAGTTACAAGCCCATCCCTGTTGAACTGACCAGCAAGCTACGCGCTTCGATTGTGCTGCTTGGGCCCATGCTCGCTCGCTTCGGCGTGGCCGAGATGGCCTACCCAGGCGGCGACGTGATCAGCAAGAAGCGCGGTGCCGAGGCTCACACCGCCGCCTTCGAGCAAATGGGCGTGACCAACATGAGCACCCGCGACGTGCTGCACCTACAGGGCAAGCCGCGCGCCGGCCACGTCATCCTCCCCGAATTCTCCGTTACCGCCACCGAGAACGCCGTCATGGCCGCCGCCCTCACCGAGGGCGAAACGCGCATCGACCTGGCCGCCATCGAGCCCCACGTCCAGGCCGTCTGCAAGATGGTGAAGGCCATGGGTGCCGACGTGGAGGGCATTGGTACGCACACCATCATCGTACGCGGCAAAGCCAAACTCTCGGCCGTCTCGGTCCGCGTCCCGTTCGACTACCTAGAAGCCGGCACGTTCACCGTCGCCACGCTTGTGACCAAGGGTAAGGTTCGCCTGCATGACATCGATCGTGAGGATCTGCTCCTGTTCCTTGAGACGCTCAGGAACGCCGGCGCCATCTGGACCTACGACGCCACAGCCAAAACGCTCTTCATCGACGGCGAACTTTCGATGCTCAATGCGCTTCAGGTCCGCACGAACATCCACCCAGGCTTCCACACCGACCTGCAGGCCCCCGTGGGCGTGCTCATGACGCAGTCGAAGGGCGTCTCGCGCATGTTCGAGCGCCTGTACGACGGCCGCCTGGGCTACCTCTTCGAACTGGAGAAAATGGGGGCCCACATCGAGATTTTGAATGCCCACCAAGCACTGATCATCGGACCCACCCCACTGAAGGGCCAGATCGTCTCCAGCAACGATATCCGCGCCGGTGCGGCAATGGTGGTGGCCGGCCTCTGCGCCGAGGGCGAGACTGTCATTACCGACGTGCGCTACATCGAGCGCGGCTACGACCGTTTCGACGAGAAATTGCGCGCCCTGGGCGCCCGTATGGAGCGTCTCACGAATTCGCCCGCCTAAGTCGCGCCAACCGCGACCGGCCGCTATACTCCACTCGATGCTCACCTTCTCCGCCCTCTCCGGTTCCGCTTTTCGCCTCATGGGTGCCGGTCGCAACGTGACCGTCTTCGCCTCTGAGCCGGCCGACGCCAAGGATCTACTGCTCCAATCCTCGCCCGAGGAAACGCCGACCCAAGGCGTGCTCTCGTGGCCGGGCGAATACGACCGTTCCGGCATCGCCATTAAGGGCGTGGGGCAGGAAGATGGCCAACATGTCTCGTTCGTGATGATGGCCGACGATGTGCGCGTCGCCGCTATCGCCAGCCCCGTTCGCGATTGGTCCAAGAGCGACATCGAGAAGCTTGGCGAAGTGGCCGTGCTGGTGGTGCCCGCCGAAGATGCCAAGAAAGTGCAGGCCTTAGTCGACGACGTCGACCCGCGTGTGCTCATCCTTGTAGCCGGCCCCAAGGGCGCACTTGAAAACGACGTACTGAAGGCCGTCGGCGCTCTCGGCAAGGAGCAGGTGGCCGAGTACAAGCTGAAGGGCCTCCCTCAGGAGGGTCGAGAAGTGGTGATTCTCGCCAAGTGATCAGTTCCCGCTGATCAGCCGTTCCTTCGCTTCTTTCGGGAGCCGCTTTACCGCAGCCTCACGCTTGCGCACATCCGAGAGCGTGGCGAATTCCTCGTGGTAGACGAACTGCACGGGCAACCGTGAGCGCGTGTACTTCGAGCCCTTGCCGGCATTATGCGTCGCCTCGCGCTCGGCCAGATCCAGGCAGGTGCCGGTGTAGAGCGAACCGTCGCCGCAGCGAGCGAGGTAGAGGTAGTGCGCCACGATGCTAGTGTAGGGCATACAAAAAGCACCCAGTCAGAGACTGGGTGCAGGACAGACATTCAACGATCAACGAGAGGACTCAGGCCGTGGGGATCGCGTATCCCATGGCGGCGGCCAGGTCCCAGAAGCAGAGGCTGTTGCGGGAGGCCACCAAGGCCTCAGAGGCGGCAATCGCCTCGTCGAAGTGGGAGAACAGCTCCCGGACCCGCCCCTTGGCGGACTCGTCCAGGTTGCCCAGTTCGACTTCGAGCAGCGCCTGGCGACCGATGACGAACGTCGCCTGCGACTGCGTCCAGCCGAGCATCCGCCCGCGGAAGCGCACCTGTGCCTCTTGAGTGAGATCACTCTGCGTCGTCGCCGTCTGGATGGCCCGGGCGATGTCGAGGTTCTCCTCACGGAAGAGGGGGTCACCCTCCTCCACGAAGCTCTGCCCCTCCATACCGCCAGTACCGAGATCGGCCAGGGCGACGGCACGGACGACGATGTCGCTGTCGGGGCGCAGGTTCGGCTGCACGACCGTCTTCTGTTCGGGGTTCCACCCCGGGACCGTCGCCATGATGGCCTCGGTTACCAGAGCGATCGCCCGCGCGTCGTAGGTGCCAGCTTGTTCCATCCAACGGACGGCTTCGGCGGCGGAGTCTTTCTCGTTCTGGCCAGCGAAGCGTCGGCGCATGATCGCACCATCCGTGGGACGGGTGATCTGCTCCCAGCGCTGGACCGTGTCGTGGAACGCGGCCGCGATGCCAGCGAGCTCCACGTCCTGGTCTGACGCGCCCATGGCCTTAGCCAGGAGGATAGCCCGATTGACGACACCACGCGTGTGGCGGATGCCGTGGAAGGCTAGCTCGTTCTCGTTCGTAGCACCGGTGCCGTAGCGATCCTCGATGATGACCAGGGCGGTCTCGACGGCCTTCGACAGGCTCTGCGTGTACATCTTCTCTCCTTCTGCGTTGATGGGAATGAGCGGTTCTGTCCGCTGTCTCTCCCTGGGGGAGTGACAGGGCCATTACCGCACAAACCCACACCTAGAATAAGAGAATATTGGCTTATTAAAGCCAAAAATAACCATTTATGTTCATGAACATTTTATGTTAGTTTCTGGTCACATCCTCGTCCGGCATAAGCTTGGCACCAAAGAGGAAGTAGCGCTCAATGCTCTTCTGGAACTTCAAGGCAAGTGTGGGGTTGTTCCAGATGGTCACGGTGAACTCCGACTCCATCGCAAAGATGTTATCGATGATCGCCAGGTCTTTCTTCTCTTGAGATCGCACCGACGAAAACACTAGGTCCAAGTGTCGTGCGATGTGCGCCGGGAACGAGCATTCAAAGACGTAGTCACCGTACACGTTCAGGTTGTAGCCCTCGGCCGGGAACGGCGCATCGAGCGCAATGCGCGAGTCGATCAGGTCGGGAGACATCGTCACAGCCGCGCGATCTAGGTACGTATTATTGCCGTAGAGCCACAAACAACGCACGCCTGCTGCGAGAATTTTTTTGTAGAAGGCCACGTCAAGCGTTCGCTTATTCCACACCCACCAGGCGTGTGAGTAGTACTTGTGGAGCTTTTTTTGCGGGAGCTGTCGGTGCAACTGCACGAGTAAATGGTGCCAGAGTGTCTGCACCTCGCTCATAGACTTTGCCGAGAATGCAATACGCTGACCCTGCTTCAGCGGGAAGACGTCGAGCATTGTATTTTTGGCCAAGGCTGCCTTAGCTTCCGCGGCGAAATACTGTAAGTAGGACAGCCACATGAGGTTGGCCGTCAGTACGGCTTGATGCTTGATGATGACCTCTTCTGCAATCAGCTGGTTAAGCTTGCGGTAAAGGTGTTGCAGAGTAACGCTCTTTTTCTTTTTAAGAGCAGCGTGGAGCTCGGCTACCGACAACCCGGGCCGCTGTGCCACCAGCTGCAGAATGGCGCTAGCGAGTTCATCGGAAGGGTCGATGCGAAACATGATTCACAGAATACGTTAAAAAAAGAACGCTAGACAGATATCCGCTCAACCGCTTAATGAAGCTTCTCACCCCGCTTTAGCATGGCCAAGAGGGCCGCAAAGCGCTTAACCCGAGTCTCGGGCCTCTTGGCCGTCTGCAATCTCCAAGCAATGGCATAGGTGTTAGCCTTGTTGAGCGTGGCGAAGTGGGCGGCCGCCTTCTTGTGCTTCTGCACCGCCGCCAGGAAATCGGCTGGAACCGTCATGTTCTTGGGAGAGTCGTAAGCGCGCTCCCAGCGGCCGTCGGCCTTGGCAGCATCGATGGCGGCCTGGCCGGCGGGACGCATGCGCTTCTCCGCAATCAAGCGCGCGACGTGCTCCTGGTTCTTCTTCGACCAGATGCTGCGGGCGCGACGCGGCGTGAAGATCTGGATCCACGACTCGGCGTCGAGGCTGCGCTTCTGGCCGTCAATCCAGCCGTAGCAGAGCGCGGCGTCGAGCGCCTCGGCGTAGCTGACCGTCTTGGTGCCGGCATCCTTCTTAAAGAGCCGCAGCCGCAGGCCGTCGGCCGTGGCGTGGTTCGCCTTGAGCCAGGCCTCGAAGCGCGTGGCCGTGGGGAATGCCTTGAGAGGATACTCAGCCTTCGGCATCAGAGCGAGGTGAAGCGAATAACTGATTGCCCCTCATGCTCCACCGTCTCGGACCACTGGGAAAGCGGCCGCGCCCAGACCGTCCCGTCGACCTCGGCGCGATACACCACCAACGGCTCGTGCGTGGCTTCGAGCTGGGCGACCGTGATCACCTCGTAGAGCCCACCCTTGTAGTGGCGGAAGCGCTGGCCGAGGAGGGGGGCGGCGGGCATGGAACGAGTCTAGCAGGGATCGGGTTTATGGCAGGGGGATGGCGCGCACGGCGAGTACCGCAAGATCGGCCCATCTTAGTATTTGCGAAATTTTCAATATCTTGTACAAAGTACAATGGCCAGTTCTTGGCCTATCCATGACGTCCAACCCACCGAAGCGTCGGATCGACAGCCCGACTGAAGCCGCGACCCCGCGGCAGGTCGACGCGCGCGAAGCTGCCGCGATCCAGTCGCTGCGGGATGTGCTGCGACGGGATGTGGAGGAGGTGATGGAGACGGAGGAGGCCGAAAGAATTGCAGGGATCATGCAGCACACCAGCTACCGCTTGCAGGTCGCCGCTTGCGAGACGCGGGAGGATTTCCTGGCGCTATTCGCGCTGCATGAGTTGGATGAAGATATATGGCGAAGTTCACATGCATTGCGAGACACAGGTAAACACAGTTTATACCAGGCTCTAACAGATCAGTTCGTAGACCAGGGCGGATGGAAAGGATTCCTCGCATTCATGGGCCCTCGCAGCAAACGACCAATTGATGAGGAGCTCTTAAAATTATCGTTTAATAAACAGGTGGCCGCCTGTGAGACACGCGAGGATTATTTGCAGTTATTCGCGCTCCACGGATTAGATGAAGATGATTGGAGGAGTACCGGGAAACTAACAAAGCTTCATAAGCAGAGCCTATCTATGGCACTCAGCAAGAAGTTCGCTGCTGAAGGCGGCTGGGAAGGGTTTCTCGCCTTCATGGGCCCTCGCAGTAAGCGAGCGATTAATAAGGAGCTTTTGACATTGCCGCTGACTGAGCAGGTAGCTGCTTGCGAAACACGCGAGGATTATTTGCAGCTATTCGGGCTCCATCAGTTAAGTGAGGATGTGTGGAGGAGTTCAGGAAAATTAAATAATGCAAGAAAGGGCGGTGTATACACCGCGCTCAAAAATAAGTTCGCTGCTGAAGGCGGCTGGGAAGGGTTTCTCGCCTTCATGGGCCCTCGCA
>CAZYNU010000016.1:0-4490 GCA_964648045.1 uncultured Candidatus Peribacteria bacterium | reverse complement strand
ATTATTTGCAGCTATTCGGGCTCCATCAGTTAAGTGAGGATGTGTGGAGGAGTTCGGAAAAATTAAGCGAGATAAGAAAAAATGCGGTATACGTAGCATTAAAGAATAAATTTGCCGATCAAGGTGGCTGGAAAGGGTTTCTCGCATTCATGGGCTCTCGCAGCAAAGACCCGATTGATGTGAGGCTATTAGAGCTGTCCTTCACTAGACAGGTTGCCGCTTGCGAGACACGGGAGGATTTCTTGGCACTTTTTGCTTTGCATGAATTAAATAAAGACACATGGAGAAATTCGGAGGCCATCAGGAAAACTCCATCGGGAGCTTTATACGAGCTCATCC
This sequence comes from uncultured Candidatus Peribacteria bacterium, assembly GCA_964648045.1. Taxonomy (GTDB): domain Bacteria; phylum Patescibacteriota; class Gracilibacteria; order Peribacterales; family Peribacteraceae; genus JAGOUB01. Next base: position 4,151 of record CAZYNU010000016.1, on the reverse strand, counting down.
TTGATAGATTCCGTGTCCAAGGCGGCTGGGAAGGCTTCCTCGCCTTCATGGACGGCCGCGACGAGGCGTCACTCGAGGCGCGCATCGAGAGCCTCGGCCTGCAGGACGCCATCGCCCTACTCTCCGACAGTCCCGGAAAGCTCCGCATCTTCCTCGCGGTCAACCACCCCGAACTCCTCGCCGAGGAGGCCGATCGGCTGGTCGCCCATGCCTTCCGCCAACTGCACAACCGGCGCGTCTTCGAGTACGGCGATTTCGAACAGCTGCTCGAACCCTGCCAGCTGACCCAGGCCTTGCCGGCTCATACAGGCGAAGGCACCGTCCTGCTCGAAGGCGTCGCCCCCGGTGCCGACAGCTTGATCGTGGAAGGTGCCGCAACCTCCCGCCGCATCCGTGTGGGGGAGGACGGCCACTTCCATGCGCGCGTCGCCCTGGCGATCGGCCAGCGCAACGACCTGCGCCTCATCCCCCTCCACCACGGCAACCGGCAGTCCGGACCAGCCCTGCAAGTAGCAGTCCACCAGACCGGCACGCCCGACGACATCGAGGCGCTCGTGGGCCTACTCAACCAGATGGGCCGCGAGACGCTCGACGAGATCCGCACTGACGCCGGCCGGCAAGAGTTCGTCGTCCGCCAGACCGAGCTCGCTCTCATCCGCAAGTTCGCTGGCGGCTTCGAGCAGGGGCGAGATTACGTCCAAGAGCTCATCGCCAAGTCGACGAGTCCCACCGTCCGCACCGTACTTCGGAAAGTGTTGGCTCGCTTCCGCGAGATCAACCGGACAACCTATCCCAACGTGCGTGAGGATAGTCCGCTCTACTTCTTCCAGAAGTACTGCGTAGCCGAGATCCAGCGGCGCATCGCCGAAGGCGAGCGCGGCGTGGTACTGGCCAACGACCCTGGCCTCGGCAAGACCCGCACCGCCCTCGTGGCCGTGAACGGCGACCCCGCCACCATCATCGTCCCGAACGCCGTGGTCACGAGCTGGTCCGAGGAAGCAGCCCGAGCGCTGGTGCATTCCGACATCCTAACCCTGCAGAACGTCCGCTACGACGACCGCCTGGCGCTCCTGCGCGAGACGGAGGCGACGCACATCGTCACCAACGTCGATTACCTGCGCGGCAGCGAAGGCGACGAGCGCTACGGCCTGCTCGCCGACCAGGACACGATCGTGGTGCACGACGAAGCGCACGGCCTGCTCAACCTGGGCAGCGAGCAATCCAAGGGCGCCCGCCGCCTGCAGGCGAAGTTCCACCTCTTCCTCTCCGCTACGCCGTTCAAGGACCCCAAGACCTTGCGGCGCATGCTCCACAACCTGGAGCCGGACGATCCCCGCTTCGCGAGCGACGCCGCCTTCATGCGCGCTTTCCCCGCCAACAATCCTGAGGCCCTGCGCACGCTAAGCATCTTCAAAAACCGCTACGTCATCCGCTTCACAAAGGAGGACGTGCTCGAGGAGATGGATCCCAACCTGCCCATCGAGCAGCAGCGCCACCGCCTGCCGCGCAAAGAGCATGTCCCGGAGACGGAGATGGGCTCGTTCACGCTCCTGGAAGAGCAATGCCAGGCCATCTATGAGCTCATGCTCGATTGGCAGGCATGGTGCCAACGCTACGACCGTTACCTGCCGCGCGATGCCGTCGCTGCGCTCGATTCACTGCGCAACAACCAGTTCGCCCTGGCCAAGGTACACGCCCTGCGCCAGGTCGCGAACAACCCGGCCTACATCGGCGTGAGCGACGTTGAGGACCCTAAGGCCTGCAAGCTGATCGCAGATGTCGAGACGCTGCTGGCCGAAGGCCGCAAGGTCGTCGTCTTCTGCCAGTACAACGCCCAGGCCGAGAAGTACGCCGCCATGTTGGCCGCCCACTGCCCGAGCCTCTACACCGGCGTCACCGCCTCGCAAAAATTGCGCACAAACACCGAAGGTGAGCCAATCCGCTATCGCCAAGAGGATAATGGCCGGTGGGCGATGGATGAACGAGGCCTGCCGCTGGAAGATCCCAACGGAGAGGTTATGTCCGCGATGGACTACGAACGTCTCGCCTTCCAGAACGCGCCCGAACGCCGCGTGATGATCGCCACCTACTCAGCCGGCGCCGTGGGCGTTACCTTCACCGCCGGCAAGGCGATGATCTTCGACGACCTGCCCGCCGACTGCGTGCAGGAGATCCAGGCCGAGGACCGCATCCACCGCATCGACCACGAGCACCAGACGCACCAGACCGTCCGCTACGCGCGCATGGTCGCGCACTACCCGGAATCGTTCCTACAGCGCATGCGCCAGGTCTGGGTCCGCCGCAACGACAACGGCACGTTCACAGAGGTGCGCAGCCGGCAGGTCGCCGAACGCGAGGGATTGGCCACTGCCTACGACACGTTCTTCGCACAGGGCACCTACGACGAAGTGCGTGTGGCCGGGCTGCGCACGCAGCGCACGCGCTTCCGCCTGATCAATGACGGCATCGTGGACTCCTCCGAGATGCCGGACTTGCCGGACCTGGCGATCTGATCGCGAAGAGGATGTACACTGCAGCCATGCCCAAGACCCTCTCCCCCAAGGAGCGCGACGCCCTGCTGAAGACCCTCCAGACGCGCTTCGAGAAGCACGCGGCGCGCCACAAAGGCCTCAAGTGGGAGGCCGTCGCCGCCAAGCTGAAAGACGCTGCGCTCTGGTCGCTCCAGCAGATGGAGGAGACTGGCGGCGAACCCGACGTGGTCAGTCTCAAGAAGGGCGAGTGGGCGTTCGTTGACTGCAGTGAGGAGTCGCCCAAGGGCCGCCGCAGCCTCTGCTACGACGACCTGGCCCTGCGCGCCCGCAAGGAGCACAAGCCCAAGGACAGCGCCATGAACCTGGCCGAAACCATGGGCATCGAACTGCTCGACGAGGCGGAGTACCGCGCGCTCCAGGAAGTGGGCGAATTCGATCGGAAAACCTCCAGCTGGATCCTGACGCCGGCCGCCATTCGCAAACTCGGCGGCGCGCTCTTCTGCGACCGGCGCTACGACGCTGTCTTCACCTACCACAACGGCGCCGACTCGTACTACGCCGCGCGCGGGTTTCGAGCCGCCCTCCACCTCTAAAATGCGGCACCGATTGCACTCGGTGCCGCTCGCCTGTGACGCATCACAGGACAATGTGTGTCCTATCACTTATTCCGCAGAAAGCGGCTGGGGTTCGACGTAAGCGGGAAAAGTACCGGCGGAACGCAATTCGGAAACGAGCGTCGCCAGGATCTTCGCGTACATCGCAGGCGGCAGGGAAAGGGTGCAACCTTCTTCGAGGGATCGCAGCAATTGCTGCTCGGCCTCGGCAGGAGTGAAACCTACCGGGATGAGCACTGCGTTGTTACCCTGGTCCAGCAGCAGCGGCGCTTCATCCGCACGACCCAGAACGATCTTCATGTCACTTCTTCCTTCTCGCTGGGAAAAGCAGGTAGGACATCTGTGCTCGGTCCTACCATCAAATCATCACGGACGGTGAGCACAGATCAATACCTGCTTCAGTCTTTAAGTGAGAATGACCTATGTATATAATACAATATTATTTAACTTTTGTACATTACTGAAAGGCAAAAGAGGGCGAACTGGTGACCAGGGGTTTCTCGATTTATTTTATGCTGGTTTTCGTTGTACCAAGGCCAAAAATGACGTCAAAATGGGGCACTGGGGCGGGGCGGCTCTTACGCTCGTTTAGCGGAAACCTTGTTGGCTTCGGGAAGCAGATTCCAGAGTGTTTTCCACCACTTCCGGTAGCTTTCAGCGAGTGTGGGGCTGGCAATGACAAACACCGTTACATCGTCGGGCATCTTCCCTACTTCCATACCGGAGAACGTCACGACGTACTCACCGAAGACATCTACTGCCCCCGCGCCCGATGACTCCTTGGGGAGAAATTTATACTGCTCGCTCAAAAGTTTTGGCGCATCCGGCATCAAGTCCTGCACCTCAGCATCGTAGATGTTATGCAGCTTGATGCTGTTTTTGCGCGCTTCTTTTAGAAACCATTCGACGAACATTCGCAGCTTTGGGTCGAGCCACGAACCCTTGCCGCCGATGGTGTAGATGTCCTCTCCTGCCTGCAATGCGAGGCGCATATAGTTTTTTACACCCTCTACGCCCTTGTAGATGTATGCCCGTTCAGGTGTGA
>CAZYNU010000015.1:0-25793 GCA_964648045.1 uncultured Candidatus Peribacteria bacterium | reverse complement strand
CGCGTTGCTCTGCTACTACCTGGGCCAGACCGTCCTGACCGCCGAGTCCACCGTCAACGACCTCATCCAGGTCCTCGACGGCCTGCTCAGCGGTACGGACAAGCAGGGCATCCTCGACCTGACGATGCTCAACCACATCGTCTTCCAGTGCATGGAACTCCGTGTTGGCAGCCGCCCCTACGGCCCCAACGCCCGCACGGACTTCCCGCTGTACGACAACCTGACCAAGCAGGTCCAGGCCCTCGACGGCTACACGCTGCTCCCGGCGGCTGCCTGGTTGCTTGCCGAGACGAAGAAGTACACCAACTAGTGGTCCATCCGTATCCCGGATGACCACCCCCAGGAAACTGGGTACGACTGGCCCGCGCTTCGCGTGGATCACCAGTCAGGGTCCTCCGGGACCCAACCAAACCGATCGCTACCGAGCAATCACGCCCCGCATCGTCTGACGATGCGGGGTTTTGGTATGTCCGCGTTTTTCGCGCGCAAAAAAAGACCGATCAGCGGCTGCCGATCGGTCGGGGGTTGTGTCGTTTCCAGACGGGATCCGCTCGGGGAGCGGGCGTCCGGCGCCTCGGGAGGCGGCGCCATGGTCGGCGCTAGTCGTTCTTCAGGTAGAGATTGATCCGTTGCAGGTTGTGGGCCTGCGCCGGGTCGTGCCACATCGCGGCCATCTCTTTCAGGGTCTCCCCGCGGATGCCGTTGTGGCGGGGGTCGGCGTAGGTCGGCTCGAGGCCGGCGTGGATCTCGGCCAGCAGCTCGGGGGTGGCTAGCATGACGCGGAACTTCCGCGTCTTCAGGTCCTTGTGCCGTTCGCAGGTGAGGCCGAAGATGAACTCCACCTTCTTTGCGTGGCCGGCGGCGTACGCCAGCGCGCCTTCGCCGAACTTCGACGATAAGTGGTTCAAGATCACATTCAGGTAGTTCCAGGCTTCCTCTTTGCCGCTGAAGCGCAGGAAAGCGGGGGCCTGTCGGGCCAGGCGCGCGAGCATCAGCCGACTGAACAGATTGAACAGGCTGGCCAAATCCGCTTCGTCGATCGTCGCGAAGGCGAACACGCCCTTGTTGTCACGGAAGTTCACGGACGAGTTGACGCGACCCATGAAGTTTCGGGTCTTCCAGCTGTACCAGGCCCAGATGAGGCCGGGCACGAAGGCGAGCAGGCCCACGATCCACATGGCGGCGCGCTGCCAGTTGTCGGCGGCGAGCGAGAGCAGGTGTTCCATCGATTCTTCTCCAGTGTTGTGAAGCGGTCCAACCCGGCGATTCCGGGTTGTACGTACTTTACAATACTCTGTAATTTAGTCAATTGGTTCGACCGTCACCTTGGCGTCGGCGATGACCACGCCCCTCTCCGAGACGAGGACGGGGTTGAGGTCCAGCGAGCAGTCCACGAGTAGATGGCTATTCGGGAAACACGCGTGCTATTGCCTCAGGGTCAATCTGCAACAGGCCTTCAATGTAGTAACTGGAGAAGATCTCGCGGCACACGCTCATATTTTTGGACAGTAATTCTTTTTTTGGTTGTTCAGATACTCGGAAGTGTTTGTAGTCCCCGGCGCACACATCCGATTCATTGGTTTCTTTTTCCATGATCAAAAATAACGCGTCAGGATTGGTGATTTCTATGCCGTTCTCCGCGCAAGTGCGGGCGATAAAAAAAGCCTTTTGCAGCACAGCATCGGGATTGGTGGTCGGCTGACGCGGTGTTTCATCTGCCATGATTTGATTCGCTAAGTCTTTATGCTCAAATGAGCGGTTACTTGCGGACAATACGTGGTTCTTGCCGCCCCGAGAGAGGTCCGTGGCGTAGACGTCGCCATTCTTTGCAATTCTAAATGTAGGAATGACTGCAATCCCCAGTGCTTTCAACCGATTACGCATGGCTAGCTCTTGATGTGGATCCTGGCGTTGCAGCGGCGATGGTAATATGTCTTTGGGGGACCGTCGTACCAGCTGGATGATGCGTCTGCCGATTTTTCCCTGCATTAAAGTCACAGAATGGTAATTGCCGGAGGCGTCCGGTCCTGAACGTTCCAGGGTATACTGTTCGGGGACGATATCCTTGGCGGTGTTGTTCGGCACTTTTTCAGGCATAGGAGTTGATCGTGTTAGTGAATACGCTCAGAATTCTCGACCATCACCTTGGCGTCGGCGATGACCACGCCCTTCTCCGAGACGAGCACAGGGTTTAGGTCCAATTCAGCGATCTGGGGACAGTCCACGAGCAGGCGGCTGACGCTCATGACGACTTGAGCGAGTGCATCGATGTCGGATTGCGCCTTGCCGCGCATGCCGAGCAGGAGCTTCCAGGCCTTGAGCGACTCAAGCATGGCGTAGGCATCGCGTTCCGACACGGGGCAGAGGCGAAAGGCGCTGTCGCGGAAGAGCTCGGTGTAGATGCCGCCCAATCCCACCATCACCATCGGGCCGAAGGCGGGGTCGCGCACGCCGCCGACGATGAACTCGTTGCCCACGGGCAGGAACTGCTGCACTAGCACACCGCGTAGGCGGGCTTGGGGCGCGTGCTCCTTCACGTCGTGCATGATCTGCTCGAAGGCGGCCTCCACTTCTTCCTCGGTCTTGAGATTGGCGCGTACGCCACCGACGTCGGTCTTGTGCGGCAGGTCTGGGGAGCTGATTTTGGCGATGACGGGAAGGCCGATCTCGCGGGCGATGCGGGCGGCATCGGCGGCAGTCTTGGCCACCTGGCCGCGCGGGGCGGGCAGGTTGTAGACCGAAAGGAGTTCGCTGGTGCGCTCCTCGCTCACGAGCCCCTTCTCGGGCAGCAGGTGCTGGGCGTGGCCGGCCAGCGGCGAGGCGGCGGCAGGCTCGGGCATGGCGGCTTGGCGCGGGCGGAGCGAGGCCAGTGCGGCCACGGCACGCTCGGGCGTCTCGAAGTTGGGGATGCCGGCGGCATCGAGCGCGGTCCGTCCGGCGGCGGCGCCTTCGCCGCCCATGAAGCCAGCGACGATGGGCAGCAGGCTGGTGGCGCGCGTGATCTTCCTGATCTCCTCGGCGATGTCGGCGGCGGGCGTCATCACTTGCGGCGTGAGCAGTACGGCGATGCCGTCCACGTTGGGGTCGACGGCCACGGCCGCGAGCGCGGCGGCGTAGCGGTCGGCGCCGGCGTCACCCAGTACGTCCACGGGGTTCTTGCTGGAGGCAGCCTCGGGTAGCGACTCTTTCAATTTGGCGACGGTCTTGGGATCGAGTGTGGGCAGCGTCAGGCCCAGCTTCTCGGCGGCGTCGGTGGCCAAGATGCCTGGACCGCCGGCGTTGGTGATGACGGCGATGTTTGGTGAGACCAGCGGCGGCTCGGCCGAGAGGACGCGCAGCAGGTCGGTGAAGTCGGCGACGGTGGCGGCGCGGCGGATGCCCGACTGGATGCAGAGCGCCTCAACGGCGGCGTCGGAACCGGCGAGCGAACCGGTGTGCGACGAGATGGCACGCTGACCCGTCTGCGAGGTGCCGGCCTTGAGCAGCACGATCGGCTTCTTGGGGCTGAGGCGCGCGCAGATCTCGCGGAAGCGCTTGCCGCGCGGGATACTCTCCAGATACAGGCCGACGACGGTCGTAGCGGCGTCCTCCTCTAACATCTCCAGGAAATCGCACTCATCGAGGGCGGTTTTATTTCCCAGGCTGACCACGCTGGAGAAGCCGAGGCCCAGGCCCGGTGCGGCGTCCATGAGGGCGACGGCGAGCGCGCCAGACTGGCTCAGGAGGGCGACGTTTCCCGTGGGCGGCAGATCTTTGGCAAATGAGGCGTTCAGCCCGATGGACGGTCGTAGCAACCCGAGGCAGTTCACGCCCACCAGCTTGAGGCCGTAGCTGGTGGCAAGCCGCTTCAATTCTTGTTCGCGTGCTTCGCCTTCCTCGGTGCCGAGTTCATGGAACCCGGCGCTGATGACGCAGATGTTCTTCGCGCCCTTGTCGGCGCACTCGCTAATAAGCCCGGCGACGGTGGCAGCGGGCGTGACGATAACCGTGAGGTCGGGGATTGTTGGCAGCGCTGCCATGGTCGAGTAGGCCTTGGTGCCCAGGATCTCGGGGTACTTTGGGTTGATGGGATAGACCGTGCCGCCGTAGCCCTGGGTCAGCAAATTATTCAGCACGTCATGTCCCACCTTGCCTTCCACTGGCGAGGCACCGATGACAGCCACGGAGGAAGGGGAGAGAAGCGACATGATCGTTTAGCGACCCGAACGCTTGGAGGAGCGCGACGACGCATTGCGTCCGCGGACGGAGGTTCCTTCGGGGCAGGTGAGATTGCCGCCGCCGCCGGTTTCGCCGCCCTCGGTGGTAAGGCGGCAGCCATCCTTGCGGGTGGTATCTTGGTTGAATTTCTTTTGAAATCCGGCTTTCTGCGCTCCTTCACCCAGCGTCTGGCCAATGTTTTTCTTGGCGTCCGACGGGCCTGAAGGACAGGAAATGGAGCCATCCATATTTATGTCGTTCCCTGAACGGGTTGCGAGGCAATTACCGTTGATCATCTTGCTGCCCGATTGCAACTGGGCCGGGCTGAGTGCCGACGTGTCGAACACGACAACAGCCAAGAGTAGTGAGACAGCCGACACGGCCAGGGCGACGTCGAACCACTGAGTGCGAGAGGATGGCATGGGTATTGGTATGTGGATGTCATGTACATTATAGCATTTTTTCAAAAGTGAGGCCACTTTTAGGCGCTTGGGCGCGACGGGCGGCGGCGGCGTGATACACTGCCGTACCGTCATGCCGATTCGCATCCGACTCATCTACGGTTCGACCACCGGACACACGGAATACGTTGTTTCCGCTGTCTCCGAGCGCTTGTCTGCCGCTGGTGCTACGGTCACGATGCAGCGTGTGGAGTTGGCTCAGGCCGATGATCTTCGCCAGGCCGACATTATTCTGCTTGCTTGTGGCACCTGGAACACGGGCGGCATTGAGGGGCAGCTCAATCCGCACATGCATGCCTTTCTCCGTGAACGGGCGCAGCATGTCGAGCTCAATAGTCTGCCATGTCTCGCCATTGGCCTGGGCGATCGTCGCTATCGCTATACCGCCAACGCGGCGCCGCTCTTGGAGAAGTTCCTCACTGAACATGGCGGCGTGCTGCTACTGCCCGCTTTGAAGGTTGTCGACGAGCCCTACGATCGTCTCGATGAAGTTTTGCAGCCATGGCTTGAACAGCTGCTTCAAAAGCTGCGTACCTTTTCCATCGCCTGATATGGCACTCGTGCTCAAAGTGACCGGCGCGCAGGGGCAGGGGGTGAATTCCGTCGGCGAGATGTGCGCCAAGGGACTGAAGCGCGCGGGCTACTGCGTCTTTGGTTACCGCGAGTACAACTCACTCATCAAGGGCGGACACTCCAGCTACCAGCTCGATGTCTCGACCGACCTCATTCAGAGTAGTGAGACTGCGGTCGACCTGCTCGTTTGTTTTAATCATCACGGTCTGGAAAAGAATCTGGGCGAGGTGCGGCACGGTGGCATCGTGTTGCACCAGACGGCAGATTGGGTCTTCGACGCCGAGACCTTGGCCGACCTGAAGCGTCGCCAAGTGACCGTGGTGCGTCTGCCGGTAGAGGAGATTCTCGCCAAATTGAAGGCTAAACCCATCCTTGGCAACGTGCTCATTACGGCTGCAGTTTGGGCGCTGTTTGGGCGTGCACAGGAGGAGCTGGAAGCGCTCGTGCGCGAGCAATTCGGGCACAAGGCCGATCTGCTCCAGCAGAATATCGAGTGCATCGCCGCCGGCTTCGCCTTTGTGGCTGGTCACGACGACGCTCCGCGCCTTAAGCTGCCGCCTGCCGATTCGTATTGGAGTAAGCGTTTGCTCGTCACCGGCAGCCAGGCGATGGGACTTGGTGCCGTGCATGCGGGCGTGCGTCTGTACGCCGGCTATCCCATGACTCCCAGCAGCCCGCTGCTGAGCTTCATAGCCAGTATTCAAAATGAAACAGGCATGGTCATTAAACAGGCCGAAGACGAGATTACGGCCGCACAGATGGTCAGCGGCGCCATGCTCGTCGGCACGCGTGCACTCACGGCCACGTCGGGCGGCGGCTATGATCTCATGACCGAAACCGTTTCACTGAACGGTATCATTGAGAATCCGACGGTCTTTGTCCTCGCCCAACGCCCCGGGCCCGCCACGGGCCTGCCCACCTGGACCGGCCAAGGCGATTTGCAACTGGCGGTACACGGCGGTCACGGGGAATTTCCGCGCTGCGTTATTGCTGTCAGCGATGCTGAGGACTCCTTTAAGCTGCTACCCATCGCCTTCAACTTGGCCGAGGATTGGCAGCTCTCGGTAATCGTTCTGACCGACAAGCAGATTGCCGAGGCGCTCTATACCGAATCCGAGTTCGATCAATCGCAGACTCCTTTCTCGCGTGGCAAACTCGTGACCGACCTCAAGGCGTTGGCCGAATTGAAGGCCTCCGACCGCTACGATACTGCGGCTCCCGACGGCGTCTCGCCGCGCTGGCTGCCCGGCGCCCCCGCGGCTACTTGGGTGGCGCAGGGTGACGAACACCGCGGCGACGGCTCTGTGGATGAGACTGCCGAGAATGCCATCGCCCAGATGGAGAAGCGCAACCGAAAGTTGGCTGGCCTGAAGGCCGTGCTTCCCCAGCCCGAACTCTTCTTGGGCGGCGGTAAGCGTGAGGCCGTGGAGGGCGAGCCGACACTTGATTTGCTGTTCGTCGGCTGGGGGTCGACCAAGGGGCCGATGCTCGACGCGCTGCGCGGCCACTCGAAGGCCGTCGGCTATCTTCATTTTTCCTATCTTTGGCCGCTGCAAACCGACCGCCTGCGCGCGCTCGTTCAGAAGGCCAAGCGCGTGGTGTTAGTGGAGGGCAACCACGATGGTCAATTAGGACAGCTCATTGCCCGCGAGTGCGGTCTGATCATGCAAGAAAAGCTCTTAAAGTACGACGGCCGGCCGTTCTTCCGTGATGAACTGGAGGCCAAGGTGGAAGCATTGTGTACGTCAGCCGTTCCGAAGAAGGCTGCGCCCGGCAAGCGCATTGCGACTCGTTCCCCCAAGAAGCGATGACCTCCATCCCACTCTCCGTCTCCGGCCCACAGGACAAGGCGTCGATGGCGCAGTACCGCTGCGAGAACCGATGCGTGTGGTGCGACGGCTGCGGCGACTACGGCATTTGGACGGCCGTGAAGCGTGCGCTCGTGCAAAAGAACATCCAACCTTGGCAGGCATTGCTCTGCTACGACGTCGGTTGCCACGGCAATGGCTCCGATAAACTGGCTGGCTACCGCTTCCACGGCCTGCATGGCCGCGTTTTGCCTTTTGCGGCCGGTGCGAAATTGGGTAATCCCAAGCTTCCTGTGATTGCCTTCGGCGGTGACGGCGCCACCTTCTCGGAGGGTATCGGCCATTTTGTACACGCCGTCCGCAGTCACTATCCAATTACGTTTATTCTGCATAACAATGCCAACTACGGCCTTACCACTGGGCAAGCCAGCTCGCTCACGCCCGAGGGGCAGCCGATGAACACGTCGCCCAATGGCATTCCCGAGCACACGCTGCCACTCATGGATTTTGTCTTCTCCCTGGAGCCTACCTTCGTGGCGCGCGGCTTCTCGGGTGATATTCCGCAGCTCACCAACATCCTGACGCAGGCCATGGAGCACCGGGGTTTTGCGTTCGTGGATGTGCTGCAGGCCTGTCCCACGTTCAACCACTTTGCCACGCACGATTGGCTCCTGGGGCGCTGTCAGGATGCTGCTGCCATGGGCCACGACCCCGGCAATCTGGAGGCAGCCCGCGCGCTCGCTCTCGACGTCTCCGAGACTATCGCCACCGGCGTGCTGTATCGGCGCGAGGACGTGCCGAACTTCTACGAACGACTTCAGCCGCGCCAGGGTCGGCAGACCACTCCCCTGGAAGAAGTGCGGACCGCAGACGTTTCCGCGTTCTTCGACCGGTTCCGCTGACTATTCACGGGACTTTTTCTTGCTCGCCTGAAACACAGGGGAGATACTGTGCTTCCCCAATGGAGAAGACGCTCCACGGCATTGGGCTCCAAGCGACCACCCACACCAACCCCCGAACAGTGCCCCACCCCAACCGGGTCTTTCCGCATGTACGGAAGGGCTACTTCCCCCAATTCGTATGAACACCCCAACCTTCCACACCACCGGCCTCGAAAAGCTCGACATGACCAACATCGGCCGCCAGCTTGCCCGCGAGACCGAGAAGGACGCGGTCCGTGAGGCCGCGGATGGCCGCCAGCGTGTTGCTCAGGTGGAAGAAATTCACCGCCGCGCCATTCGTCGCCATACGCAGCGACTTCTCGGCGGACTGCCAGACGACGCGAAAAACGGCATTGAACGTGCCGCTTCGGCCGCCGCTTCGGAGCTGGGGGCCGTGCGTGCCGAGCGCTTCGATCATCGTATGCAGGTGGGCCACATCGATTCCGCCGGCTTGCAGAAAGGCGACCAGATCTTCGTTGCGCCAGATTTTGCCCTGTCGACCGTCGACGGGGGAGTGGCCACCGAGATTAACGACCACGAGGTGCAGCACCTCGACGGTCAGGCGAAGCAGATTAGGGACGTACTCCTGCAAACCGGCGACCCTGAGGCCGACGCGCTGCTGCGCACGCCACCGGTCGCCTTCTTCGAGGCTGACGCCATGCTCGAGGCCGGTTATGCCAACACCTCGCCTGCTTACCTTCAGGATTACCTCCTTCCCGTCAATCGCATCGCCGCTTACGTGGACGGCACCCAGTACCAAGGCGGTACGGTCAACGGCCAGCGCCTGGTGCGCCACGCGGCCGCGACCGGTGACATTGCCACCGTCCGCTATGTCATCGCCGCCGCCCAGCGGGCCAAGAACGGCGGTAACCACCTACTTCACTGAATCAAACGAAAAGACCCGGCTTCGGCCGGGTCTTTGTCGAGGAGGCGATGGTGGAATTAGTCCTGACGCGGCTTCACTCCGAACAGGCGGGTATTCTTGGCCAGGGGCGTGTCGGCCAGCTTGAGCATGAGCCAGCGGGTAACGGTCACACCGGTGATCATGGCGACCACGATACCAAGCGCTAAGGTGACGGCGAAGCCGCGGACGATGGAGGTGCCGATGACAAACAGGATGGCGCAGGTGATGAGCGTTGAGATGTTCGAATCGCGGATGGACGGCCAGGCACGCTCGAAGCCGATCTCGGTGGCTGTCTTCAGGCTCTTGCCCTTGCGAAGCTCTTCTTTCATACGCTCGAAGACGAGCACGTTCAGGTCCACCGACATGCCGATGGACAAGATGGCGCCGGCGATGCCGGCTAGGGTGAGCACTACGTAGCTGTTGGTGACGAGCAGGAGCGGCAGCTTCATGAGGGCAATGAAGATAAGCGCGTAGATGCCGAGAGCCAGGTTGGCCACCACGCCAAGTAGGCGGTAGACGACAATGAGGTAGACGGCCGTGACGAGTAGGCCGATGAGCGAGGCGAACAGCGAGGCGTCGAGGGCCTGCTGGCCGAGCGTAGGTTCGATCGTGCGCTGGCCGCTGAGGTAGATGGGCGCGGGGATGGAGCCGGTGTTCAGGTCTTGGGCCAAGGTACGAGCGTCTTGGAAGGTGCTGGAACCGGTAATCACGGCGATGCCGGTCGTGATTTCGGTCTGCACTGTCGGAGCAGTCACCAGCTGGCCACCCACGAAGATGGCGATGCGCTTGCCGAGGTTGGCTTTGGTGAGATCAGCGAAGAGTTTGGCACCTTCGTCATCGAAGGTGATCTGCACCACGGGCAGGCCCGTCGTCGGGTCACTGGTGACGGCGGCGCTGCGGAAGTGCTTGCCGTCCAAAGGTGTATCTTTCCAGCCGGTGGGTCGAAGCGACAGGAAGAGGATGCGTGCGGGCACGGCCTCTTCGGTACGCGTCACCTTGCCCGTTTGCAGGCGGTCAAGCAGTGTTTGGGCCTTGAGCAGCCCACCGCTGCCGATGGTGATCAGGTCGTAGCCGGCGGTATCGGCCCCACGGGACGGAGCTTTATTGACGCGGATGAGGTGGTAGCCGAATGCCGTTTCGATGGGTGCACTGAGGACGTTCGGAGCGGCGGTGAAGGCCACGTCTTCGAATGCGGGAGCCACGTCGCCGCGGCTAATGGCGCCGAGGGCACCACCGCTCTGCTTGGACGGGCCGTCCGATTGAGCGCGGGCGACCTCTTCAAAGTTGGCACCGCCGTCGAGCTGTGTCTTCAGTTCTTGGGCGCGGGCCAGGGCTTCCTCCTTCGTGCGCGTCACACCGGCTTCGGCGCGAAGAGCGTCTTTGTACGAAACGAGGATATGGCTCACATCGACGGTCTCGGCACCGGCTTGGTAATTGCGGACGAACAGCACGCCGGCGCGGCCGTCGGTCAGCGTGACCGTGGCCAGCGAACCTGGGGCGGTAGTGCGGATGGCGGCGATAAGGGCGGGGTCCGTGTCGGCGGGCAGCACGGCGGGCTCGCGGGCCACCACCTGGGCAGTTGGGTCTTCAGCTTTCAGCTGGGCGAAGGCAGTAGGAGCCTCCAAAATCACGCGGCCAGTAGCGGCGCGCGCGCCAGTTGTTTCGGCGATGAAGATGCCGGGGACTTCCATTTCAGCTTGGCCGGGTGACGCGGGAAGCGTGATGGAACCTTCCAGGCGAACAGGGCCCTGGGTGGACGAGCGCGTCCAGAGTCCTTCCAGGCCAGTGGGCAATTCGTCGCGGAAATAGGGGCGAGCATCGGTGTAGGCCACACCCAAGTCGGTGCCGATGTCTTGGCCGATCTTTTGCAGCTTCTCGCCGGCGGCGAGGCGGCTCATCAACTGGTCGGCGCGGGCGCGGACTTCAGCCTCGAATTCGGGCGTGGCGTCCGTCATTTCCTCTTTGAATTCCAACTTGATGGTCTTGCCGACCGTATCGATGCACTTCTGCACGTCCACAACGTCCTGCGGACAGTCCACGAGCAAGTGCTTCTCGCCGCCGATGTATGACGGCGTGATGGTCGTCTCGCTGACGCCCAGCGAGTTCACGCGCTTCTCTAGAACGGTTCGGATGGCTTCCACAAGGGTCTTCTGCTGATTGTCGATGGTTTGGAGTTGCAGTTGCAAACTGCTGATCACCTCGTTGGTGGCGCCGCGGTTGCGGGCAGCCTGGAGTTCAGCCTGCACGGCAGCGCGTTCTTGGATAAGTTCCTCTTCCGAGATGCGGAAGTCGAGCTGCGTGCCGCCGGCCAGGTCGAGGCCGAGGTGCAGACTAGGGGCCTGCAGGAAGCCCGGAGCCCATGTCTTCCACTCATTCGGAAGGGCGATGATGACGATGAACACGCCGATGACGGCGGTCACGACGGGCCAGAGATATGCGCGGGGAGAGGTGGAGGAGGGCGGCATGGCGGAGTGAAGGGGCGGTTACTGGGCGCGGGTAAAGACGGCGTGCAGGCCGACATTGACGTCGTCGGCAAAGACGGCGGCCATCTCGGCCGAGGGAATCTTATTCAGGACGATATCGCCGCCAAAGTCGGCCTGCATGGTAAACAGGCTAATCAGGCGGCCTTTAGCGAATAGGCCGTATTGGCGGCTCGTATCAGTCTCGGCCAACGATTCGAGGAGTTGGTGGCCGGGCTCATTAAAGGTGATGGTGACGGCGCCGAGTCCCTCGGCATCCACGCCGGCTTCGACCCATGTGACATGACTTTCGTTCAAGCCGCTCTCCGAGAAATCGCCATACTTGGCGACAGTCACGGCTACGGTCTCGCCGGTGCCGGTCTGGCGGAGGAAGCGCAGGGTGTAGGGCGCGGTCAGTTGCGCGGTCAGTTCGTCGGCGGCGCCCGCAGGAACCGTGACGGTGGCGATGGCGCCGGAACCCGAGGGTTCCACTTGTAAGTCCGTAGGTGTAACGCCCAGGCTGCCCAAACGGCCGCCGATCACGTTGGTCACGGCCTCGGGCATGGTGTCGGCCATGCCGGCGGGAAGGTCTGTAAAAACGATGTCGTAGCGCAGCGCGACGGGTGTCGATGAGACGCAAGCGGCGAGGGTCGTTGCCGACGCGGCAGCGAGGAGAATGGTGCGGATCGTCATAGCGGGGGCAGTGTACGCCGCCGTCTTTCCTCTCGCAATTGGGCACTGCCGCCTCAACGTGTCAACGTCGTGCCCGCCCGGAGCATTTTTCCGTGTATATCCACTCCTTTCAGCACGCAGCCCCGATCGAGAATGCAGCGCTCGAGCACGCAATCTTCCACGATGCAATCTTCAAAGATCACCGTATCAGCTAGTTCGCAGCGTTTTACGACCGTCTTTGCTCCCAGAACGACGCTGCCGCGCGTGACGGAATTTTCGATGGTCGCAGTGGGATCTGCGGCCACGTTTTCGCCGACTAAGGTGGTGGTAGCGGTGAGATACGCCTCGTATGAGCCGATATCGAACCAGGCCTCCGTAAAAGGGAATGCCTCGCAGGGTACGCCGTTGAGCAAAAACTGCTCCCAAACGCCGCCGTTGTTGTCGGGGTGAGTGAGCGCATACTGCAGAATGAGCGGGAAGACGCTTGGCGGGAAGACGGCGCAGGTGGTGCTCACTAGGCTCGATTTTGGGTCTTTGGGCTTTTCTTCGTACAGCGCCATGCGACGGCTGCCTGGCTGGAGCACCACCGTGCCGAATTTGGTCGCCGCCGCGCGGTCGCCGATCTCGCGTACTGCCAACAGCGGTACCCCAGGCGTGTAGCAGCTTAGGAAGTCGCTCATCTTGAAGCCTAGGTAGTTGTCGCCAGCCAGCAGCAGGATGTCTTCTTGCACATTCGTCTCGCGCATCCACTGGGCCAAGGCCCCCAATGCGCCGAGTTTTTCTTTATCGTTCCGTGTTTTTTCAACAATGACCGTCACCGGGCGATCAAGTGTTTGCTGCCATTCGGCCATGCTCTCGGCGAACTCGGCATTGGTGCTGGCGGTAATGGCGATCCCTTCCGGCACGCTCTCGACGATGCGCGTGAGCAGGGGCTTGCCGGCTAGCGGCAGCAGGGGCTTGGCTCGTCGCTCGGTGAGCGGCCAAAGCCGGGTGGCGAATCCGCCGGCGAGGATGAAGCAATGCATGGGTAGATGGTCAGAATGCTCTTCGCCACCAGGCGCGACTACGGGGCTCTACGATCGTGACCGGCAGGCCCTCAAGCATTTCCACCCGCTCTTCGTCACCGATGATGCCAAGTACCGACGGCAGCATCATGTACGTGAGGCCGCGGCTCCGGCACGCGGAGAGTAAATTGATCGACTGCTCCAAATCTGAGCACTGGATTAGATGGGTGATCTTCTGTTGGTCGATGGTTTCTTCGAGCAGGTTCAGGCGACCGAGGATGGGCACGCCATCAACCTCCGTTTCTTTCGTGCCGCGCCCATCGAGGATGGCTACGGGGCGGAAAGGGCTGCGCATGCCGTTGAGGCGTTCGACGAGAGCTTTCGACTCGCGGGTGAGGCCGATGATGAGCGTGGGGTAGACGGGCGGGTCGTGGCGTAGGAATGAACGACGCCAGGCGTCGAAGAGCCAGTGCACCAGCAGCGACATGACGAATGTGAGCGCCAAGGCGATCGCCAGGAGTAGACGGCTGAAGAACAGCCCGAAGGCAAAGTAGTAGCCCAGCGCGAACAGTGCCGCGCCCACCACGGCGGCGTAAGCCAGAGAGGCAACCTGACGCACGCTGCGCTGGTCGGCGAACAATGAGAAACTGCGGGCACTTATCAGCACGAGGAGCCAGAGCGGCGCCACGGCGGCGACCACTTGGAGATAGGGTGTGGCGGGGAAGTCGGTGGAGAGGATCGGCCCGACGCGAAGAACGTAGGCCAAGGCATAGGCCAGCAGGAAGGCGGCAATGTCCGCCAAGAGCCAGAGGCCGATGATCAAGGTGCGGCGCATAGGAAATGCAGGATAGCGCACGCTCGTGGTTGCGTCAGCTCCTCTGCAACACGCTGACCATTTCGATGTGCGCGGTGTGCGGGAACATGTCGACCGGCTGCACGGCGCGCAGGTCGTAGCCGCCCTTGAGCAATACGCCCAAATCGCGGGCGAAGGTGGCCGGATTGCACGAGACGTACACGATTTGGCGTGGCTTGTGGGCCAGTACGGCAGCTAACGCGTCGGGGTGCAGGCCGGCTCGCGGCGGGTCCACGACGACCACGTCGAAGGCGTATTTGCCGCCCGGTGCGAGCTGTTGTTGCAGCACCTGCTCGGCGCGTCCTTTATAGAAGCTGATGTTGGCGATTCGATTCTTGCCGGCGCTCCTAAGGGCGTCCTCGATGGCCGAGGGATGACTCTCGATGCCCACGACTTTTTGGCAGAAGCGTGCCAAGTACTGGCCGATCGTTCCCATGCCGCAGTAGGCGTCGAGGACGGTGTCTTTATCGCTCAGGTCGGCCATTTGCGAGATGACCTGATAGAGCTTTTCGGTACCCAGCGTATTGGTCTGGAAGAACGAGAATGGAGAGATTTCAAAGGTGAGGTCGAACAGGCGCTCGCTGATGGTCTCGCCGCCGACCAGAGCGTGCACTTTGGGCATCTCCGGCTTGTCGTTGAGGCCGGTGTTTTCGATGAGCAGCAGCGACGTGAGTCCCGGCCGACCCGCAAAGCGCATGAATTGCTGAAAGATGGCTTCTAGTTCCTTCTTCTTGCCATTCACCGTGAAGGCCAGCATGTGTTCGCCGGTGTGTACGCCGCGCCGTAGCAGCATGGTGCGCAGGAGTCCTTTGTGCGTTTTTGGATTGTAGACCGGCAGGCGCGTGTCCTGCAGGAAGCGGCGTACGTCCATCAGCAGTGTGCTCGTTTCCTCTTCGTATAGATGACACTCTGTGATGGGCAAGATGGTGGACCACTCGCCTGGCTGGTGGAAGCCGATCGATGGGTTTTCGTCGAAGTAGATGCGTTTTCCGTTGCGTTGTTCATGACGCATCGTCTCGAAGCCGAAGGTCATCTCCAATTTATTGCGGTAGTAGAACACCTGCGGACTCGGGATGATACTGAGCACGCGGCCGGGGAGCGTGGCGCGCACGGCGGCATCGACGGGCGTGTGGTGTTCGAGCGTCTCGCGGACGATCTCCTCCTTGTACACGATTTGCTTGTTGTACGGCAGGTTTTGCCAAGTGCAGCCGCCGCAGCTGCCAAAATGGGGGCAGCGGGCGGGGATCTCATCCATCGATTTCTTGAGCACCTTGTCCAGCCGGGCTTCGGCGTAGTTGTCGCGCTTCTTGGTGATGGTGGCCTGTACTTGCTGGCCGGGTACGGCTCCGGCGACGAACACGGTCAAACCGTCGATAGATCCGATTCCGCCGCCTCCATGGGCGACCTTCTCGATCGTGAGGGTTCGAGTTTGGCCGGGCACGACGACCGCCGTTGGGACCGGTTCGGTCGTGTCAGGAATAGTTGACATTCCGCAGAAAGTAGTGTAAAAATAGACCCTTTTACTTTTCTCCTGTCCACATGAGAGGTCGCACCCCCCTTCTCCTGTCCGTGGTCACAATGCTTCTCCTGGGGTTGAGCCAGGCTTGGCTCGCCGGGAGCGTAGCAGAGCCTAAAGGCAGCGCAAGCCTGCCGACCGTCGAGGAAGGGCACTGGGCGCCGTCATTGGTGGGTAGCGTCCTGCCGGTTGGCGCTCCTCTGCCTGCCGCTTTGGATCACGATGATATTCCGGATGCCTACCAAAGCCTCTGGAATGACACGCTTCAGTCGCTCCCTGCGGCTTGTCGCGGGGCGCTGGAAGACGTGTATGTGCAATTTGATCGTCCGCACCAGCGCGGTTTGGCGAGTGGCCGGGCCATTATTCTTTACGCCGGTTTCGATTTGGCCGACCCCGCGGAACGCGATGAGGCCCGGGCCTTGTTCGTACATGAGTTCGGTCACATTACTGATCTTGGCTGTATTCAGGGGCGCAGCCCCGAGCCGAGTGGGTTCGTCGACGGCATCCAACCGGTGCCCGCGGACGACCCCAGTGTCGGTTTCTATTCCATCTCTTGGGAGAGTTCGACCAAGCGCCGCAGCGACAGTCGTGCCGCTGACTTCGTGTCGGGCTATGCCGCTTCCGATCCGTTCGAAGATTTTGCGGAGGCATACGCCTATTTTGCTTTGCAGGAGCCGGCCTTCGCCGCCCGTGCCGCCGAGAACCCTGTGATGGCGCAGAAGTACGCCTGGATGAAGGCCAATGTCTTCGTTGACGGTGCACCGAATGCGCTTGGACTCAGCACATGGAAGGGGATCGTGCCGTGGGACGTGACGTTGCTGCCGTACGCCTGGAGCGGTGGATTGGTGGCGCTCACCAATTAAGCATTCGCGCTATCATCGGACTGTGCCCGTCCTCCTTCTTGCCGTCGGCTCGTTGAAAACGGGGTGGGCCAAGGAGGCGTGCGCCGATTATGCGCGCCGTCTGCGCGGCTTAACGCTGCAGGAATTGCCCGCCAGTCGCGAGAAAGACTCCAATCGTCAGCGTCGTGACGAATCGGCGCGCCTACTCGCTGCGGCTGAGAAGCTTCGCGGACAACTTTGGGCGCTCGATGAGCGTGGCGAGGCTGTAGATTCCCCCCGTTTGTCGTCGCTGCTGACGGTTGCTGCCGATCGCGGCGAGACGATTGTTTTGGCCTTAGGCGGCGCTTATGGCCTGAGCGACGAATTACGTACGGCTGCCCGTCGCGTCGTCCGCCTTTCCGATCTCACGCTGCCGCATGAACTCTGCCGCGTCTTGCTGTTGGAACAGCTCTATCGCGCGCAGGAGATTGCCAAGGGCAGCGGCTACCATCATTAATCCAAAGCCCGTCGATTTGCTGGTTCTGGGCCTTGGCGGCGAAGACGCCTTTGCTATACTCCGCGGGCGTTCATTTCTCCGTCGGCCCCATCGTCTATCGGCTAGGACACTTGGTTCTCATCCAGGAAAGCGGGGTTCGATTCCCCGTGGGGCTGCCAACAACAGTGTTTTTGTCATGCCGCATTCCACGTCTCCTGCCTCCAAACACTCCTTCGCCGTGAAGCGCAGCTCCGCTGGCCTAGGTCTGTTTGCCGTGACTCCCATTAAGAAGGGCGAGCTGGTCATTGAGTACTGGGGCAAGATCATCACCGATGAAGAGGCTGAGAAGAAGGGCGGGAAGTATCTCTTCGACTTGGATGACACCCCCTACACCATCGACGGCACGACGCGTAAGAACACCGCTCGCTACATCAACCATTCTTGCAAACCCAACTGTGAGCCGATTCAAGATGATCAGCGCATCTTCATCCACGCACTTCGCAAGATTGAGCCCGGCGAAGAGCTGACGTATGACTACGGCAAGCAGTACTACAACCTAATGTTCAAGGAGAACGGCGGCTGTCGCTGCGGGCACCACTCGACGCGGCAGTGATCGGTACCCGACATTGCCGATGATCGCTTAGCGTTGGCCGGACTGACTGGCGCCGGAGAGAGAGGTGAGGTCGTCTTGATACTCGATGCCCACGTGCTTGAGGGCTAGTGCGAGCATCTTTGCCACTTCGGCGCGATTGACCGGATCATTCGGGCGGAATTTGTTCGAGCCGTCGTCGCCCGAGATGATGCCAAGCTTGGCGGCGGCGGTGATGGGTGGCCAGAACATGTTGGTCACCGGGACGTCGGCGAACGGCGAATCTCCGTAATCCGATGGGATCTCTAGGGCCTCCAAGATAGCGAGGATCACCTCGCCGCGGGTGGCCAGGCGCAGGGGGTCGACCGTGCCGCCGGTGAAGACTAAGGCGTCGTAGGCCTGCACGGCGCCGATGTAGGGCTTGTACCACTCGTCGCCCGTCGGCTTGGGATCCAGGTCTTTTTTGTTGCGCAGGATGGTGGCGACCTTGGCCAGTTGGCCGAGTGTGATGGAGTCGGACGGACCAAAGAGATTCTTCGGTGTGCCGTCTGGTTCCTTGTAGCCCTCGAAAATCTTCAGTCCCACCACCGAGCCAACAAAGCACCGGTACCAGCTATTGGACTGCACATCGGTGAATGATTGGGTGAGATCTTGGCCGGCACAGGCCTGCTCTGCAGGCGCCGCGGTGTGCATGAGGCTGGAGGATGATGTGCTCGAAGATGAGGAGCTGGAAGCGCCGCCTGTGTAGCTTCGGTTCGTCAGATTGACGGATGAACTGCTGCCGTAAGTGCGAGTTCCGCCACCACCTCCACCACTCTCACTCGATGAAGACGACGATGAGGAGGACGGACAAGACGCTGTGATGGTGAGTGGCGTGTCCACTGAGGCGGCCGCGTTGCCGTAGAGGTCTTGGTAGGTGAGATATACGGTGTAGGCGCCGTTGCTCGCACTCCATGTTGTTGGTGTGGCGCTTAAGACGCCGGCCGTTGAGGCACTCACGTCGAGCAGGGTGAGTGTGATGTCACCCGAAGTGGAGTTGCCGAAGGTGAGGGTGGTGCCGGAGTGGGAAGGGATGTGGTAGAACTGTAGCTGGACAGTGCCCGACAGGGGCGGTTCCGGCAGCGTGTACTGCACGCGCAGGGTGGGCGAACAGCCGGTGGCCGTAGAGGGAATACTGAGCGTGGGCGTACCGGTGATATCGTCGTCGAAGAAGGCTGAGGTAATGGGATTGTCGAATCCGGTGATCGTGGCTTCTACTTGCTTATTTGCCGTATCGATCAGGGTAATCGTATCGCTGATGCGGTTGGCCACGTACGCGCCGGTCCCATTAACAGTAATACCCTCAGGGCTGTTGCCGACGGCGATCGTGCCCTCCACTGTAAAGTTCGTTGTGTCGATCACGCTCACGTTGTTGTCATCGCGATTGGCTACAAATGCTCCCGTGCCGCCAATAGCGATGCCGACTGGCTCGTTGCCGACGCTAATGGTCCGCTCCACGGTGCCGTTGGCGGTATCGATGATCGAGACGTTATCGCTAAAGGCGTTGACCACATAGGCGCCGGTGCCGCCAATGGCAATGTCGTACGGAGCGGTGCCTACGGTGATCGTCTTCTCCACCACGTTATTCGAAATATCAATAAGCGATACGGTTCCAGCGGTAGCGTTGGCCACATAGGCGCCGGTGCCGGCGATGGCGATACCGATAGGGCCGTCGCCGACGGCAATTGTCCGTTCCACGGTGAGCGTGGTCGCATCAATGACGCTCACGTTGTTATGATTGCCGTTTACCACGTAGACGCCTGTACCGCTGGTGGCAATGCCGTAGGGACTTGATCCGACACTAATCGTGGTGATCACTTGATCATCGGTGATGTCGATCACGCTCACTGTGCCGTCGTTACCATTGGTGACGTAGGCGCCCGTGCCGCGGATGACGATGTCCCACGGTCCGGTGCCAACGCTAATTGGCGTACCTAGTTGCCGGGTGATGGGATTGAATGGAGAGACTCCGTATGTGATGTTGTTTGTGACGTATGCCTTGTTGGCGGCGACCGCTGTCCCGTACGGACACAGCAGCGTGAGTATCGTGACGATTGAGAGGAGTGAGCGATGGGAGAAAAACACGCTGAGGTGGGAGGGATGCGATTAGTATGGAGTACCGAAACGGCAGATTCTGTTGCCGATGGCTTTCTTTAATTGCTTGTTACCGATAGCGGCAGTACATCGTCGGTATAGTTCGGCCATCGCCCCACGTTCCATTGCCCGTCGGCTGCGCATTATGTTCGTGCATATGGGTGTCTTGGCGGGCTTCTTGGCCTTGGCCTTGTTTCATCTTCGGCCCATCGCCACATCGCTCACGGCCGGCGTGCTTGGCGGCATTGAAGATGCCTGGATGAATGTTTTTCACGTGTGGTGGTTGCACGAGGCTTTCGCTGAAGGTTTCTGGCCGTGGTACAACCCCTATCTTCACTATCCCATCGGTTCGGACATGTATTGGCACACGCTCGCTATCGCCAAGGCGGCCTGGGGAATTGTGCTGGTGCCGTTCATGGATCCGATCGTGGCCTACAACCTGATCGTTATCGGCTCATTCGTGGCGACCGGCTACACATCGTGGCTACTTTGTCGCCATGTCTGTCTGCGCCTGGCGGGCTCGCCTACGGTCGCGACGGTTGCCGCTTTTGCAGGCGCGTGTGTTTTTACCTTCTCGCCCTACGCTCTCTCGAAGGCTTGGGGGCACCTGAACTTGGTTTCTTTGGAAGGGATCCCGGTTTTTCTTTTGCTGTACATTAAGTTCATGGAGACGGGGCGGGCTCGCTACGCCTGGTTGGCCGTGCCCACGGCGCTCTATGTCATCGCCTGCGACTACTATTATTTCGTCTATCTGGCGGTCTTCGTTGCCTGCGACCTGGTTCGCTTTCTGTGGAAGCGCGGGTTGTTGCTGCAACCGCGAACATGGCTGCACGAACAAGCGGGTCGCGCGCTGTCGATGGGAGCGGCTTTGCTACTGGGCGGTTCGCCCTTCTTGATCCTACTTTTGCTACATGCCTTTCCGGCTCCGATCAGTCCCTTTCATGGGAACGCCGATTATTTCTTAGACCTGACGGCCCCGTTCATTCCCTTTGAACAGTCAGCGTTTTTCGCCTGGTTGCCGGAGGCCGTGCGCACGTTTGCGAGGTCTAGCTTTGTCTTTGCGGTGAAGGAAGAGGGGGGCGCCTACCTTGGCTTGGCGGTGGTGGCCATTGCGGCCGTGGCCGTGGTTGCTGCGTTGCCATGGGCGCGCAGACTCGCCGCAATCGGGGGTGTATTCCTGCTGCTCTCCTTCGGAGTGTCGCTCTCGGTGGGTGGTACTACGCATTTGCGCGTGTGGATCGTGGCGTTGTTGGCGACGTTGATAGCCGTTGTCTGCCTGCCGCGCGGCAGGGCGTGGTCGCGCAACCTGGTGGTGGCGCTCTTGATGGTGGCGGCGCTGGATATTGTTCATCCCTTCACGGTTGAGAGCCAGGTGGCGACTGTGACGGTGCCGATGCCCTACTTGATTTTTAAAAACGTCTTCCCGTTCTTCAATCGCGGCGGGTACCCGATGCGCTTCGTGGTGATGTCGTATCTGGCACTTTCGCTCTGTTTTGCGATGGCCGCCGCTTGGCTGGCAGGCCGCCAAAAACGACGCTGGTTCGCCGGGCTGCTGCTCGCGTGCTTTGTGGCCGTGCCGAACGTGGACTACCTCACTGTTGGCATGGTTATGAGGCAGCCCGAGCCGATTCCGGCTGATGTGATTGATCAAATTGCCGCCGAGCCGCCCGATGTGGCGGTGCTCACGGACAACTGGTCACTCTCGCAGTATGAGATCATTCTCCATGGTCAGCCGGTGAGCATGTCGCGCGTGTCGCGCGAGGCGTTGGACGAAGCGATGTATTTCCGCGCTCCGCTCTACTTGGCAGTGAACGGCTTGTTGCCCTTGGAAAATATTACCACTGAGGCACTGGCACAGATGCGCGCGCTTATTCGCGAGCGACGTTATAAATATCTTATTCTTCATTTTAAAGGTGCCAAGGGCGCTCAGCTCGCTCAGCGATTGGGCGGTATTCCGTTGCATGACAATAAGTCGCTGGGCGTGTGGCGTCTGTATGATCACTGAACATTCTATGGAACAAACCCATCGCCTTCGGCAGGCGGCAGAATTGCACCGGCATGTGCCACCAGACTGGTACGACAGATCCATGCGGCGCAATTTGCTTCAGCGTTTCTGGCACCGTCGCCGCATGCATGCCATTCGACGCTTTGCCAAGCGCGTGCCCGGCGGTGACGTGGTGGATATTGGCAGTGCTGATGGCGTGCTGACGGCCGTCATTGCCGAGGCAACGGCGGCGGCGCACGTGCGCGGGATCGACGTGTTGCAAGCGTCGGTTGATTGGGCGAATCAGCACTGGCGAGGAACTTCCATGTCCTTCGCGCTCGGCGACGCCCACGACTTACCGTTTGCCGACGCCTCAGCCGACGCCGTGTTCGCCCTGGAGGTACTGGAGCACGTTGAGCATCCCTTTCGGGTCTTTGCGGAAATGCGCCGCGTGCTCAGGCCCGGCGGGTACGCGCTGGCACTCGTGCCTTCGGATAGCCCTCTGTTCCTCGCGATCTGGTGGCTATGGACGCGCACTCGCGGGGCCATCTGGGATGACTGTCATGTGCAGTCTTTTCGGCGGGGGCGACTCGTAGAAGAGATGCGTCGAGCTGGCTTTGAGATAGAAGTAGATCATCGCTTCTTACTGGGCATGTTGCATCTGGTGCGTGCCCGGCGGTCCAATTGAAGCGAGACTCAGCTCATGTTTGTTGATTATCGTTGCGTTCCTGGGCGCCCTGGGAAGCGGACGGTGAAGATCGATCCTTTGCCCGGTTCGCTCTGCGCCTCGATGCGCCAGCCGTGTAGATCGACGATGCGTTTGGCGAGTGCCAACCCCAGACCGTAGCCGCCGCGCGAACGTGAGTGATCCGACTGGTAGAAGCGTTCGAAAATATACGGCAGCGATTCTGCTGGAATTCCAACTCCCGCATCTTTCACCGTGAGCGTGCGCATGCCGAGCGAGACGGTAACCGCGCCGCCTCGGGGCGTGAATTTTACGGCGTTGCTCAGCAAATTGCCGATAACGTGCACGAGCAATGCTGGGTCGCCGTCCACCGTCACACCCGCTTCGACGTGTGTCGTCAGTGATAACCCCGCCTCAGTTGCTACGGGCCTCAGCTTTTCCACTTGTTCGCTCACCAGTGCGGAAAAATCAAATGGACCTGTGTGCAGCGCAAAGCGGTCAACCCGTGCGAGCTCAAGCATGCGCTCCACCAGTCGTACGATCTCTTTCAAATCTTGCTTCGCCGAGGTGATGCCCTCTTCGTACTGCTTCGTGCGCAGGGCCACATCGAGCGACGAGCCAAGTACGGTTAGCGGCGTGCGCAGTTCATGGCTGGCATCCTGCGTGAATTGTTCCAATCGTTGCATGGAGTCCTCGGCTGGTCGTAGGCTCTGACGCGCGAAGTATCGGCCAACCAAATAGGTAATGCTCGAGATGCCGATGCTCACCACTATGTAGATCGTCAGGCGGAAAGGCAGCTCATTTTTGGTGGTTACCTGCGGGCGCATGATCTGCATGTAGCCCAGGAATTCCTGATCGCGCACGATTGGGGCGGTGAGCATGTCGAACACGTCGCCCTGCACCCAAACCGTCGCGATGCCGTCCTCGCTGGAATACGAGAAGGGAAGGCCGTTGAACAGCGATCCCTCGTAGAAGATGTCGCCCTCCTGATCGATCACGCGCACGCGCTCCCGCAGGCGTGGCGGCAGCACGTCTACCGATTCAATAAGGTCTTGGGGCAGGGCTCTCTGCACTTGCTGACTCTCGCGTAGCAGCTCCAGGCTTTGCTCGCGGCGCTCGTTTTGCGCGTCGGCCACCAGAAAAATCGCGCCGTTGATGAGTAGTAGCCCGAAGACTACCGCGGTGAGTTGCAGAGCCAGTGACTGCTCGATGCGGCGGAAGATCATGCGGCGGCGGGAACGACGTAGCCCTTGCCGGAGACGGTGGCGATCACGTCTTTGCCCAACTTACGTCGCAGGTAGGCGATGTGGACGTCGACGGTCTGCGAGAACATAAGGTCATCACGGTCGCCCCAGACGTGCTCCAAGATGGTTGGTCGGTCCTGCACCTCGCCGCGACGCGTGGCTAAAACTCCAAAAGAGAAAATTCTTTTGGCGAGAGATCGACGCGTTCACCGTCTTTGCGCACTTCGCGTCCGGCCGTATCGATGGTGATGGGGCCAAGTTCTACCAGAGCAGGTCGGGCGGGTGTCGCTCTGCGCAAAAGGGCGCGGATGCGTGCGAGGAGTTCTGTAAGGTCGAAGGGCTTGGTGACGTAGTCGTCGGCGCCTAAGTCCAGTCCTTGGACCACGTCCTGACGACTATCTCGGGCGGTCAGCATGAGCACGGGCAAGCGGTTGCCGCGTTCGCGGAGCTGGCGGCACACGGCATATCCGTCCATGCTGGGTAGATTGACATCCAGCACCAGAAGATCGACGTCGCCGGCCAACGCTTGGGCTAGTCCCTCGGCGCCGTCGTGGCACACGGTGACGTTGTACGCTTCTGCCTCCAGAAAGGCGGCGATGTTTCGGGCGAGTTTCGGCTGGTCCTCAACGACGAGAATGCGCATGGTTGTTGCGTAGCCTATACCCGACCCGATTCTGGCAACACCGCAAGCGCTCGAAAATGTTAATCATTTGTTCATGTATACAGATGCACACTCAGTCCACCTGCAAGAGCAGGCTCTTCAAGTAATCGCCCTCGGGATGGAACAGGTTCACCGGATGGTCGAGGGCCTGGCGGTGGCGCGAGAGAATCTTCACGCCGCGGCGGGCCGAGCGCGCGGCCTGGAAGACGACGTCTTGGAAGAGGTCGGGCGTCATCTGGTAGCTGCAGGAGCAGGTCAGCAGGAGTCCGCCCGGCGGTAATATCTGGAACGCCATGCGGTTCAGGTCACCGTAGCTCTTCTTCGCGGGTTCTAGGTCTTGGCTGCGTTTGGCGAAGGCGGGTGGGTCCAGCACGATGAAGTCGAACTTGGCGCCCTTCGGCACGCGGCGCAGGTAGTCGAAGGCGTCGGTGGCGCTGGTCTCGAATTGGCTCAGTGAGAAGCCGTTCACGCGGGCGTGCTCCTGGGCGCGGCCGATCGCGTTCTTGTCATAGTCCACGGCCACGGCCGCCAGAGCGCCGCCGGCCAGGGCGCTTACCGAGAAGCCGCCCACGTAGCTGCAGATATCGAGCACCGTGCGGCCAGCCGAGAGGTTTCGGACCATCGTGCGCATCTCGCGCTGGTCCAAGAAGAAGCCGGTCTTCTGGCCGCCTTCCAGGTCCACGAGGAAGCGCAGGCCGCGCTCCTTCACCGTCACCGTGCCCTGCGGCTTACCGCGCACCCAGCCCTCGATGGCGGGCAGGCCTTCCTTCTCGCGGGCGGTGCCGGCCGATTTCTCGATGATGGCGGCGGGCTTCACGAGCGCCATCAGCAGGTCGAGCACCCACTCGCGCTGGCGGTCCATGCCGAGCGTCGTCAGCTGCACGGCAAGCACGGGGCCGTACTGGTCCACGATCAGGCCGGGGACGGCATCGCCCTCGGCGTTCACTAGGCGCCAGCAGTCGGTGCCCTTGTCGGCCTTGAGCGCCTCGCGGCCTTCGATGGCGCGCTCGATGGCGGCCTTCAGCTGGATCAAGGGATCGCCGGGTTGGAAGGCGAAGGCGCGGCCCGCGATGGCGGCCTTGGCGTTGTAGAAGGCGAAGGCGAGGAATTCGCCGCTCGCACTCTGCACTTCCACGATGCTGCCGTCAGCGACTTCGCCGATGGAGCCGATCGCCGCCGGCATGATGGCGTGGTGGCGGTTGCGGACCGAGGCGTCGCGGCCGGGCTTGAGCTGGAGGACGGGGTACGTGGGCATGCGGGGATGGTAGCGGTTTTCGTGGCTAAAGGCCTGATAAAGCGTAGAGTCCGGGCATGCTCAACGTTGGCGATACCGCCCCCGATTTCACGCTCCAGGATCAGCACGGCTCCGACCGGAGCCTCGGCATGTACAAGGACCAGTGGGTTCTCCTGTACTTCTACCCCAAGGACGACACCCCGGGCTGCACCAAGGAAGCCTGCGGCCTGCAGAGCCGCCTCACCGCCATCAAGAAGCTGAAGGCCGAGGTGCTGGGCGTCAGCAAGGACAGCGTGAAGAGCCACCAAAAATTCGCCAAGCGCTACAAGCTGGAGTTCCCGCTCCTGGCCGACGAAGAGACCAAGGTCTGCCAGGCCTACGGCGTTTGGCAGGAGAAGTCGTTCATGGGCCGCAAGTACATGGGTATCCTGCGCGCGTCGTTCTTGATCGATCCCAAGGGCAAGATCGCCAAGGTCTATCCGGAGGTGGATCCGGAAGAGCATGCGGGCGAGATCATGGATGACCTGAAAGCTCTGCAAAAGTGATTGGTTGGCACTT
>CAZYNU010000014.1:0-26895 GCA_964648045.1 uncultured Candidatus Peribacteria bacterium | reverse complement strand
CGTCGATTTGCCCACGTTGGGAAAGCCGATAATGCCCACGTCGGCCACCAGGCGCAGCTCCAGCTGTATGCGTACATGCTCGCCCTTTTCGCCCAACTCGGCAAAGTCGGGCGCCTGACGAACAGAACTTTTAAAGTGCGCGTTGCCATACCCGCCGCGGCCACCGCGCGCAGCCAATACGCGATCGCCATCGCGCTCTAGATCGCCCAAAATTTCGTCACAAGGTTCGCCATTGCGCTCCACTGCCCGCACGATGGTGCCCGTGGGCACTTTCAACTCTAACGGCTCGCCATCGCGACCGCCGCGGTTTTGTCCGCCACCAAAGTCGCCACGCTGTGCCTCGAATCGTTTGCGCGAGGCGTAATCGGAGAGCGTATCGGCATTGCGATCGGCAACAAACCAAACGTCGCCGCCACGGCCACCATCGCCGCCGTCGGGACCGCCCATGGGTTCAAATTTCTCGCGTCGCCACCCCACGGTACCTCGTCCGCCGGCACCGGCAGACACATCGATGGTGGCTTCGTCGAGAAACATGGCTTCAGTATAGCGTTTTCTTGCCCAATGGGGGCAAAATTGACAGGATACTGTCATGTCCCCCAATGAACAGCTCCAGGCCCTAGACGACTACCTACAGATCAGCGCCGATTTTCATCTGTCGATCGTCACCAGTCATCGTGAGGAACTCACGAAACGCCAAGAAGAAACGCTCATTTCCCTTAGCGCTGCGGGTCGCTTGCTTCAGACGGCGGTGCATGAGTGCGTGGATGACAAAGAGCGAACGCCGGCCTTCGTGTACATGCAAGTCAAAGCCAGCCTTCGCTTGGGGGCGGTGCGCAAGCGCGTCCATGCTTTGCTGAACGATTATGCCGAACGTGGCGCCGCAAACGCCCAGCCCACCACGGTGGTGCCAACCGCGCACATGCTGCTCCGTCGATACTTGCCCCTGCAAGAAGTGGGTAAAAAGCATGATCAGCGCGAAATGCCCGATCGACGGAATATTCCTGCTGAAACGATCGACATGCTCTTGCGAGAAGTCTACGCCGAGGTTCGCGCTCCAGGCATGGAGGAGCAAGATTGCTGTGAAGCACTCGTGCACGAGCTGGGAGCAAGTGGAATGCAGCGCATGAAGCGTCTCACAAACGAGTACGGTACTAAAACGAAGCTGGCGATCTCCGACCAATCGGTGGTATTGGCGGCGATGCTGGCCGCTCAGCGTCTGCTGTTACAGCGCGAACCTGCCCGCTCGATCATCATTGGCGGCCTGCGGCCTAGGTCAGAAGGGGAGTGGGAGATGCAGGCCTAACCTCTTGACCGGCACTTCTTAGCACTCTACAATCCCGAGTGATAATTCACTGACCGTCCCCACCTTTTTATGTCGAAGATTATCGGTATCGATCTGGGCACCACCAACTCCTGCGTCGCCGTCATTGAGGGCGGCGAGCCCACCGTCATTCCCAACTCGGAGGGCAACCGCACCACGCCGTCCATCGTCGCCTTCAAAGACAAGGAGGTGCTCGTCGGCGTCTCGGCCAAGCGTCAGGCCGTCACAAATCCGAAGAATACTATTTTCTCGGCCAAACGCTTCATTGGTCACCGCTATTCAGAGGTGAAGCCCGAAGCCGAAAACATGCCCTACCAAGTGAAGGAGGGAAAGGAAGGTCGTGCCGCCATCGTGGTGGATGGCAAAGAGATGCTGCCTCAAGAGGTGAGCGCGAAGGTGCTCCAGAAGCTCAAGAAAGATGCTGAGGCGTTCCTCGGCCAGACGGTCACCAAGGCCGTCATCACCGTGCCTGCCTACTTCGACGACAGCCAGCGTCAGGCCACCAAGGAGGCGGGTCAGATTGCCGGCCTGGAGGTGGTGCGCATCATCAACGAGCCTACGGCCGCAGCCCTGGCCTACGGTCTCGACAAGAACGACAACAAGAAGATCATCGTCTACGACCTCGGTGGCGGCACGTTCGACGTGTCGGTGCTGGAGCTTGGCGACGGCGTCTTTGAGGTAGTGGCCACCAACGGCGACACCCACCTGGGCGGCGACGACTTCGACAATACCATCGTCCTCTGGCTTCTTGAAGAATTCCTGAAGGATCAGGGCGTCGATCTCTCGAAGGACAAGATCGCGATCCAGCGCCTGCGCGAGGCCGCCGAGAAGGCGAAGATCGAGCTGTCCTCTTCCACCGAGACCGAGATCAACCTGCCGTTCCTCACGGCCGATGCCACGGGGCCCAAGCACCTCGTCACCAAGCTGTCGCGCGCCAAGCTGGAGAGTTTGGTGGAGGGGCTCATTGCCCGCACCGTCGGTCCGTGCGAGGCGGCTCTCAAGGACGCCAAAATCTCTAAGTCCGACATCGACGAGGTCGTCCTCGTGGGCGGCATGACGCGCATGCCGGCCGTGGCGGCAAAGGTGAAAGAGCTGTTTGGCAAGGAGCCGCACAAGGGCGTGAATCCCGACGAGGTTGTGGCCATCGGCGCCGCCGTCCAGGCGGGTGTGCTCGGCGGCGACATCGATAAAGATATCGTGCTCGTCGACGTCACCCCGCTCTCCATGGGCCTCGAGACGCTCGGCGGCGTGGCTACCAAGCTCATCGAGCGCAATTCCAAGATCCCCACCAGCAAGAGCCAGGTGTTTTCCACGGCCGCCGACAACCAGCCGTCGGTCGAGATTCACGTCGTTCAGGGCGAGCGCGAATTCGCCAAGGACAACAAGTCGCTCGGCCGCTTTATCCTCGACGGCATTCTGCCCGCGCCGCGTGGCATGCCGCAGATCGAAGTGACGTTCGACCTGGACGCCAACGGCATTCTCTCTGTCCGCGCCAAAGACAAAGGCACGGGTAAAGAGCAGCAGATCACCATCCGCGGCTCCACAGGCTTAAGCAAAGAGGAAGTGGAGAAGATGAAGAAGGACGCCGAGTTGAACGCCGAGGAGGATCGCAAGCGCAAAGAACTGATCGATGCGCGCAACGAGGCCGACGGACTCATCTTCAATCTGGAGAAGCAGATGCGCGAGAACGACGCCAAGATTTCCGACGACGTGAAAAAGAAGGTGAACACCGGCATCGGCGAGCTGAAGGATCTCCTCAAAAAGGACGACGCCTCCAAGGACGACATCAAGAAGAAGACCGAGGAGGTGGCCGTGGCCGCGCAGGAGATCGGCAAGCTCATCTACGAGCAGGCCCAGAAGGAGCAGGCTGCCGGTGGCAAGAAAGAGGATGGCAAGGACGGCGTCGTGGACGCCGAGGTGGTGGACGACAAGAAGTGATCCAAAGGGTTTCGACTCCGAATGCCCGCTCCGGCGGGCTTTTCGGTATTTTCGGTCCAGTTGCTACAGTAGACATTTAGTGTCATAGATAGGCTATGGGCAAACCCCTCACAGAACCCGACGATTTCGCCGAGTACCTGCGCGATTCCGTGGCTGACCTCGGCTTGTCGCTTCTAGACGTGCAGCGCGAGCATGGCATAGCGCTTTTTAAGAACGTCCTTGGCCAGGAACGTATGACGCGCGAAAAACTGGAACGACTGCTCACGGCCTTGCCGTTCGAGCCGGCCAAGAAGTTAGAGATCATCAGCCGCTACACGGGGCAAGCACGCGAGAGTGTGCAAGACGTGGTGACGGCCGGCGTCCGCCTACACACGCAGGAAGGGCTCGCCGAAAAGGCCGACATCGGCACGAGCGCGATTTCGTATATCCTCCATGGTGACCCCCGGCGGCGCGGAGGCTCGCAAACGCGCGAGGTGACATGGGCGACCTGGGAGGCAATCGCCAAGGTGATGAACCTGCCGGAGTTCAGGACGATCGCCCTCTGGCGCAAGCATATGAAGGCGGTCTTGGAGGCCAGAAACGGCGCCACGCCATTCGGTACCGAGGTGGAACTGCTGCTTGCTCGCCATCCGGAACTCTCCATGAACAAGCTCCGCAGCGAGCGGCCGGCACCCTTCGATGCCATGAGCGTGCGTGCATTGCAGGCGTTCATGCGCAAGCTGCGCGCCGGCGAGCCGCAACCCTGGCCGCAGATGCGATCGCTACTCGACGTGTACAAAGTCGTGCCCACCGAAGAGACGGGCTTCGCGCTGGAATGGGCGAAGGCCGTCCGTCCTCTTGCCACGAAGAAGCAGGGTGAACTCAAGTTGAAGGAAGGCGAGGCCGCGTATCTCGCCGCCCGTCTCGCGCTCATCAAACAGATCGCGGCTGAGCGCAATGCTGGTAAGCCTCCCGCACGCCGCGCTTCAGCTGCCCGCATCGAATCCGAGACGGATTTCAGCGGCGACGATGTCGAGGTTGATGGGGATGATGCCCGCCTGGCACGCTTCGATGCGGCTGAAGATGATGGTGATGAAGCTTGGGACGACTACGCAAGCTTGACCGACAGGGACGACTACTGAACATAAAAAAACCCGCCGACCGGCGGGCTTTTTCTTGGCAGAAGAGGGGATCAGAGCTTGGAGCCCATGAAGGCCGCCAGCTCGACGATGCGGTTGCTGTAGCCCCACTCGTTGTCGTACCAGCCGAAGATCTTGGCGAGATTCTTGCCCATCACCTGCGTCAGTTCCAAATCGATGATGCAGCTGTGGGGGTCGCCAACGATGTCGCGCGAGACGATCGGACGGTCCTCCACGCCGAGGATGCCCTTGAGCGGGCCGGAGGCGGCGGCCTTCTTGAAGGCCTCGTTGATGGCTTCGGCCGTCACCTCCTTGGTGGTCACCACCGTCACGTCGTTCAGCGAACCCGTAGGCGTGGGCACGCGGATGGAGACGCCGTGCATCTTGCCGGCCACCTCGGGGACCACCAGGCCGATGGCCTTGGCGGCGCCGGTACTGGTGGGGATCATGCTGAGCGCGGCGGCGCGGGAGCGGCGCAGGTCCTTGTGGGGCAGGTCGAGCAGCTGCTGGTCGTTCGTGTAGCTGTGGATCGTGTTCATCAGGCCGTGCTCGATGCCGAAGGCATCGTTGAGCACCTTCACCATCGGCGCGAGGCAGTTGGTGGTGCACGAGGCGTTCGAGACGACGTGCATCGTGGCCGGGTCGTACGTCTCGTTGTTCACGCCCATGCAGAACGTGCCGTCAGCCTTGTCGCTGCAAGGAGCCGAGATGATGACCTTCTTGGCGCCGGCCCTGAGGTGCAGGGCGGCGTCCTCACGCTTGGTGAAGCGGCCGGTCGACTCGATGACGATGTCGACCTTCATCTCCGCGTGGGGCAGGGCGGCGGGATCTTTCACGGCCGAGACGCGGATCTTCTTGCCGTCCACGACGATGCCGTCCTCGGTGTGCGTGACCTTACCTGGGAAGGTGCCGTATGTGGAATCAAACTGGAAGAGATGGGCGAGGGTCTTGGTGTCCGTAAGATCGTTGATGAGCACCACCTCGATGCCCGGGTGCTTAGCAAGGATGATGCGGAGCGCCTGGCGTCCGATGCGGCCAAATCCGTTGATCGCGAGGTTCATGTAAGAAGGAGGGGAAGTTGCTCCCAGTATAGCAAATTGCGCGCTTTTCGGCGACAGCGACGGGCACAGCCCTCCATTTAGATGGATTCACATGAATGGCTATGTAAGCCTTTTTGTGCTATTATATTTTAATATGTTTCAACAGCGCGTTGTGCTCCTGGCCTCCCGATTGCTTCCTGAAGTGGATGCAGACGTCCTGGCAAATTCGCTTTCGACAGTGAGCAGTGAGGAGTTGCATACCTTGGAACGATCTCTCCTGAAAAAGGCCGAGCATCTACACCACATCGAGATGGACTACCGGGGGCAAGTGGCCCTGCTGGAAGCGGAGATTTCCCAGCTCGCCACGGACCTTGATGGCAGCGTAAAAAGATCCCGCGGCGCGACAGAGGCGAGAGAGCAGGCGGCAGACATGAAGCAGGCGAATGCCGGTCTCGATTCATTCTAATGCCATGATGCGGCCCCGCCACGCCAACTACCGGTCAGGCGAACACCGACTCATCGCCTTCGGCGGCCTGCAGGAGATCCCCAAGCCGGCAACCAATCCGGAGAAGCCGGCTGAGCCGGTGGTGCCGCCACGCGCAGACGCTGGTCGCGTCCAGGCGAGGATCGAGGCCGTGCTTAGTGAACTCGGCGACATGGAGCACTTGGTGGACAAAGATGCCGCAGATACGTTCCGCGCAAAGCTTGAAGCTATCCGCGCGAAATTCAATGCGCTCGACGCGTCGCGAACGGAAGCAATCCTTGCCCTGGAGAAAGAGGCGTACGCCGACTGCGCCCCCTTCTTGGAAAGAAGCTTCAAGGTGCGCCTCGCCGGTTGCCCGAAGATCCTGAATCCGGTCTTAAAAAAGGAGAAGCTGGATTGCGAATTCGGCGGCGAGAAAATAACTCTGACGCTGACGCCCAGCCATCAGGTGAGCGCGGTCAGCGTCATGGGCGCGTTCTTACCGTTGGAAAACCCCGTCGACATTGAACGGTTCGACGTCGCGGTGGGTGAAAACTTGATTAGTTCCTTGCGGCTCATTGCCAAGCGGTTCGACGTTAAAACCCTGCAATTTTCGGCCAATGAGGCGCGCATCGAGTGGACCGCGGAGGGAAAGAGATTCGTGGCGAGCTCCGTTGATGTATTGGAGGTGGTGCAGTCTCCCAAGCAGGAAATTTTGGAGAATTACTTGAAGATCTCGATCAATCTACGAAAAGTAAGAGAGCGCTGCCATGAACTAGAAAAAATGTTCCCCTCTGACACTCTCAGGGTATTGTATAAAGAACTCAGAAACGAGCCCAAAGTCAAAATTGATCACCTAACAGCAGAGCAAAAGGCGGCATGGACAGAGCTTGAATCGATAGAAAAGAAAACGTATTCCTTGGAGCATCAAAAGAGGACATTGAGCGATGCTGCTTGTTTTCGCATCTTGCGTGCGGAGGACGGGACGACGGTACACGAGAAAGGAGATCCAGCATTTACCTATTGCACAAATTGGACCTACCTGGATGCGGAAGGAAAAAATCGCAAGAAGGTCGAGTGGTCGTGGACGATGTCCGCTCAGAGTGACTATGAGAAGGGGCAATTGGTTCGTTCGACGAATTTTTCTGCTGCGAAGAATGGTCTGCCGACCGTTCTGAGGGATCTAAAGGCCAATACGGTGGACTATTTTGATGACAAGGGGCAAAAGTCCTATCGCCAAGTACTTGATCCGAAAGATTCCAAGACAGTCACGAAAACGCTGCTTTTCAGCGCGACCGGCACGTTGCTGGACGAGGTGGCCCTGCGCGCGATGGCGCCCGAACAGATCGAGGCGGCGTTCCTCGGTCAGCTCTCACGGCAAAAAGAAGACAGGTTCTTTAAGAATCCTCCCATCTTCGAGAGCTGTTATTCTTGCGCGAAGCATTTGGCGAAGTGCCCCCGCGTAAAGGATATTTTTAGGCTGGCCTTGAGAAATAATCCCACCCAAGCCTTTACGAGGTTCGACACCTATCAGGAGATTCCCGGTGCAGTCGAACTTCTCGAGGAGGCGGCCTACCAGCTGGGTGACAAGGTGGCAGTGACGAATTTGATAGACAAGAATGAGGCTGTCGCCAAGCTGCCCCAAGAGCAGAAAAAAAGGATCATTAGCTTGACCAATCGGAAGGCAGTCTACGACGAGACATTCGTGCCGAAATACCTGAGAAAAGACTATGACCCTGAGAAAAAAACATTCTTGGCGGATCCTGCCCTGTTGAACCTAGAGGAAGTGCAACGGGCGACCAGGTCGCAGCGCTACTGGGTGGGCGAAGTGCCGTTGAGCTGGCTGCGTCACTTTAAGGATCAGATCGACGCCAACCACATGCCGGCGATGACCTACGCCGAAATCAGCGACGTGGAGCAGCAGATGATGGTGATGATCGCCAGGAACCTCTACTTCCAAAACAAAGCAGTCACTCGGGAAACCGTTATGGCGGAAACGAAGCGGATTCTCGACACGCGCAAGCAATACGCGGACATCCCTCTCTTCGCCGGAAGGAATGTGTTGCACATCGCTCATGGTGAAAAAATTCGTGAGTCACTCGACAACCA
The DNA here is from genome assembly GCA_964648045.1 of uncultured Candidatus Peribacteria bacterium. Taxonomy (GTDB): domain Bacteria; phylum Patescibacteriota; class Gracilibacteria; order Peribacterales; family Peribacteraceae; genus JAGOUB01. The sequence goes on along the minus strand of CAZYNU010000014.1, from coordinate 18,906 downwards.
AGGAAAGCCATATTCGAATTGGCAGTACGATGATGCCGAGAAAAATGCCGGTGATACGTATCGATTTGCTCCTATCGGCACCCAAAAGGCGATAGAGCGGCAGCAAAACGGGCGTGGCAGTTACTCCCTCTTGCGTCCCGCCTTAAGAGAGGAGGCGAAAGTGATCAAGGCTAGGGTATTGCAGGCCATTCGCACGATCGCGCCGCCCGCGACGTTCTTGTTCGATGGACACGGCGGTCCCGATGCCTTCTACCTCTCCGACGGCCAATTGAGCGGGCAAAAAAACGTCGAGTTGAACGCCGTCAAATTATCCGTTGAGGAATTGGCTGATGCCTTCGCGGAACGGGCGCAGAAATTCGAGCAACTCAAAACCGATGATCCGGCGAAAAAAGACATCTGCATTTTCAAATCCTGCTACAGCGCCACCCTTACGCGCCTCTTCTACCAGAGGCTCCAAGGCCTGCCGAAGCCGGTGACCCTCGCCTCGGCCGAGTATGGCCAGAAAGGGTATTCGGACTGGAACGACCCGCTGATCAGTAAATTTTCCTCAAACGTCATGCAGCTTGGGAGAGACAACGGTGTCACAACGTTCGCCGATGTCTTCCGGCAGGAATTCTCCGGCCCCACAAATCCCAGCCTCTACATTCCCGATGAGAGCGGCCAAACGATGCAGATCTCACGCAATGACACGCCGTCAGAGCCGAGCAACGGATAAAGCGTCATTCTGTCTCTTCGGTGCCAAGTAACGCTGTAATGGCATTTTAGGACGTTTTATGCTACCATAAGAAGATGCGTTTTCAGCAAAACATCCGCAACAATCACGGCGCCGGCGAACACCGACTGATCGCCTTTGGCGGACTGCAGGAGATCCCCAAGCCGGCAATCAATCCGGAGAAGCCTGCCGAGCCGATTGCGCAACATACGGACGGCACCCGCGCGTATGCGAGGCTTCAAACGATGCTGAAAGAGTTGGCCGACACGGAACACTTAGTCGCAAAAGACGCCGTTGCCAATTTCCGCGCCAAGCTTGAGGCGATTCGCGCCAAGCTGCAGGCGCTCGATGCGTCGCGCACGGAAGCGATCGTAGCTCTCGAAAAAGAGGCTTACGCCGATTGCTCGCCGTACTTGCATGAACACATGGAGCTTCAGCTCTTGGGGTGCCGAAAAATCATCAACCCGGTCCTCAGCTCAGAAAAACTGGAATGCGAGTTCGCCGGCGAAAAAATGAGCCTCACATTGTCACCCAGCTATCAAGTGAACGCCGTGAGCGTGATGGGGGTGACCATGCCATTGCGAATACCAGTCGACATCAAACAGTTCGACGCTGCAGTGGGCAACAACCTGATTGATACCCTGCGTCTCGTGGCCAAACGTTTTGACATCAAGACCCTTAAATTGACCGCAAGTCAGACCAGTATCGAGTGGGCTGTCGAAGGGAAGGAATTCGTGGCGACTCCCTTCGATGTATTGGAGGTAGTGCAAGTTCCCAAGCCAGAAGACGTACAGAAATACGATGAGCTCCTTGCGGAGGAGAGGAGCCTTACGGAACGCAGAAGTCATCTCCAAGGCAAACTACCCTTGGCCGTCAGGAACGGGGACAGTACCGGGGCAGATGTTCTGACTGCCGATCAGAAGCAAGCGGTGGAAGTAATAAAACAATTAAATGCACAGCTGTTTCACGTCGGAGGAAAGATGAGCGAATTAGAATCAATTGTCTCTGTTCGCGTCCTACGCACAAAGGATGGCACGACAGTGCGCGAAAACGGCAGCAGGAACGGCTCAGAATTTTCGTGGGAGTATTTGGACGCGGCAGGAAAAAAGCAGAGGAAAGTCAGCTGGGGGTCAGGGGTGCCTGTGGAGGAAAATACATATGAAAAGGAACAAATGATTTCCTTTACGCGTTTTTCTCCTGATGCGAGGGGGTTGCCAATAATGATGAAGGACTTGAGAGCCAATACTGAAGACTACTTCACTGATAAAGGGCAAAAATCCTTCCGTTACATTTTGGATCCAAAAGATCCTGCTATAAAAACGGACACACTTTTGTACAGCTCTACAGGTACCTTACTGGACGAGACCGCACTGCAAGCGATGACGCCCGAGCAGATCGAAGCAGTGTTTCTCGACCTACTCTCACGAGAGAAGAAAGAGCCGAAGAATATTGTCCTGCAGACATGCTATTCGTATGCCAAGTACATGACGAAGTGCCCGCGCGTGAAGGAAATCTTCACAGCAGTGATGCAGGCCGATCCAGTACAAGCCTTTACGATGTTCGAGAAGTATCAGAAGATTCCCCGTGCGGTCGAAATTCTGCAAGAAGCGGCATATCTACTGGGAGACAGAAATGCCGTGGCAAAGCTCATCTTCGCCACCGCGGCGACGGCAAGCCTGCCAGACGAAGAAAAACAAAAAATTATCGATATGTCCAAGTTGAAGCAAGACTACAACGCGCAGTTCGCACAGAGGTACATGCAAAGAGATCCACTAGCCCAGCTAGGCAGATTTCTTCAAGATCCAGCTTTGCAACACCTGCGGGAAGTGCAAAAAGCCACCGAATCGCGGAGTCGCCGGTTGGGCGAAGTGCGGTTGAGCTGGCTCAATAACTATAAGGACGATTTCCGCCCGAGTCACATTCCGGCGGACAAGAGCTATGGTTGGCAGAACGACGTGGAGCAGCAGCTGATGGTCATGATCGCGAGAAACTTGTATTTCCAAAAAAAGACAGTCACCCCGGAAGCTGTCATGGTCGAAACGAAGCGCATTCTCGACGCACGTAAACAATATGCTGATATCCCGCTCTTCGCCGGAAGAAGCGTGTTGCACATGGCAAATTCTGAAAAAGTACGAGACCTACGTAATGAGAAGGGAGCGCCCTGGTCTGAGAAATATTACAACTCGGTTGAAAAGATGTTGGGCGACACGCACCGTTTCGGGGCTACTTGCGTGAGAGCAGCGATTGAGCAGCAGCAAAGTGGCGGTGGAGGCTACTCACTCTTGCGCCCGGAAGTGGACAGAGAAGGGCTCGAAATAAAGGCCAAGATACTCAAGGCCATTCGCACACTTTCGCCACCATCAACATTTTTGTTTGAGGGCCACGGCGGACCTAAAGGATTTTATATAACAGGAGACTACGATGTGAACGGAAAAAATAGGGAAGCTGTCTACATCTCCGCAGAGGAGTTGGCGGACGCTTTTACCGAGCGAGCCCGGAAGTTTCCGCAACTCAAGACGGATGATCCTGCAAAAAAAGACATCTGCGTCTTTTCCTCTTGTTATAGCTCCAACTTCGTTCGTGCCTTTTATGAGCGACTTGAGGGTCAGCCTAAGCCCGTCACTCTGGCAGGGGCGGAGTACGGTCAATACGGTTACAACACTTTATCTAGCCCACTTTACAACAGGTTCTTCTCCTCCGTGCTGAAGATGAACAAAACTCAAGGTGTCAGTACTTTTTCAGATGTTTTTCAAAATGAATTATCCAGCGATTCCAATCCCAGCCTCTACATCCCCGATGAGAGCGGCCAAACGATGCAGATCTCGCGCAATGACACGCCGTCGGAGCCAAGCAACGGGTAACCGGACAAGTCTTCAGCGTAGCTTGGCGTACGTCCGCATCAGCAAGAGCGCGTCCTGCTCCATCGCCGGCGATTCGCAGACGAGCTGGCCGCCGAGGCCGCGCTTCTTGAGCACCTTGAGAAAATCCTTCCAGCGCGCGTCGCTCTCCTCGAACGGCAGGTGGTGCCGCTCGCCGGCGGCAGTGTAGGCGATGCCGGAGTAGTGCATGTGCATACGCTGGAGCGACTTCTTGCCCAGCACCTTGGTGTAGTGGTCAAAGAGCGCGTCCCACTCGGCGGTCGTGTTCACGCCGCCGTTGGCGCGCGCGTGCAGGTGGGCCGGGTCGAGGCACGGGAATTGGTCGAATTCCTTGCTGATCGCCAGCACCTCCTCGACGGTGCCGAATTGGCTGTGCTTGCCCATCGTCTCCAGGGCCAGGTTTACGTCGGGGAACTGCTGCTTCTTGCGCTTAAGGATGGTATCGACGGCCTTGCGTACCCGGTCGAGCGCCCGCTCAGGCGGATCCTTCAAGTAGAAGGCGGCATGCACGCAGACCGACCAGGCGCCGCAGAGCTGGGCCATGGTGAGTGCATCAGTCACGCGGCGTATGCTGGCCGCCAGCTTCTCTGGCTCGGGCGAGTTGAGGTTCACGTAGTAGGGTGCGTGCACCGTTAACGAGACATCGTGTTCTTCGGCCGCTGCGCGGATCTCAGCCATGCGCCGGGGCTCCCTGGGTACCGACTGCACCCACTCGATCTCCATCGCCTTGATGCCGAGCGAAGCGGCGTAGGCGATGCCTTTCACCGTGCCGCCGGGCTTGGGGGTGGTGAGGGGCGTACCGGCGACGGCAATGCGGAGCGGGGTCATGGCGGCATGATAGACTCGGGGCGTGCCGCTTTCGAGAGAGATCATCAACCGGACACTTGCATCGCCTCAAGGCGAGGGTGCGTACGCCGTCTGTGAAGCGCTGCTGGATGCCGGCCACGAGGCTTGGTGGGTCGGCGGCGCCGTCCGCGATATGCTCCTTGGAGCCATCCCTGAAGATATCGACATCGCCACCTCCGCCACGCCTGAGCAGGTGCAAGCCGTCTTTCCTGAGGCCGACCTCTCCGCCGCCACGCTCGGCGCCGCCAAGGTGGAGAAGCGCGGCCGCACCTTCGAACTGACGACGTTCCGTACTGAAGACGAAGCATCCGATGGCCGCCGGCCCGAGACGGTCACGTTCGGTTCCCGCGACGACGATGCCGCCCGTCGCGACTTCACCGTTAACTGCTTGTACTGGCAGCCGATCTCACGCGAACTCTTCGATCCGTATGCGGGAGAGAAAGATTTGTCTGAGCGGCTGGTGCGTTTCATTGACGAACCGGTTGTGCGCATCCGCCACGACGCGCTGCGCCTGCTGCGCGCCATCCGCCTGCGCGCTGCCATCGACGGCCAGTACGAGCCCGCCACCCACGCCGCCCTGCGCTCCGAGGCGGCGCTGCTTGCCGGGCTCTCCGGCCCGCGCGTGCTGCAGGAATTGGAGAAGCTCCTGGCTGGCCCCTCACCCGATCGGGCGCTGCGTGACTGGGAGGAGACGGGTGCCTTGGAGGTCCTATTGCCGGAACTGCGCGCCTGCCGCGGCATCGCCCAGCCGCGCGACTACCACCGCGAGGGCGACGTGCTCGAGCATCTCCTCCACTGCGTCGCCTCGTTCCGTCCCGACGACGGTGCCGACGTGCGCCTGGCCGCACTGCTCCACGATATCGGCAAAGCGACAACTTTTGCTCTAGAGGAACGTATTCGTTTTGACGGTCACGCCTCTGCATCGGCCGATTTAGTGACAATTATTCTCTCGCGTCTCCAGTGCCCAGTTCGCCGACGAGAGAAGGTGGAATGGTTGGTGCGTCACCACATGCACATGGCCTTCCTCGAACTCTCCGACGAACGTAAGGCCCATTGGTATTTCCACCCCTGGTTTCCAGAGTTGCTCCAATTATTCCGCCTCGATATTGCCGGTACGAATCCCTCCGACTATGAACTGCTCGAGCGGATCATCCATGACCGCGACGCGTTCCTCGACGCGCACCCGCGCCCCGAGAAGCCGCTGCTCGACGGCGAGGCGATCATGGCGCTGCTCGGCCTCCGGCCCGGCGCCGAGGTCGGCCGCCTGACGCGCGAGCTTTTACTCGCCCAAACCCGCAAAGAGGTACGCACAAAAAGAGAGGCTACGGCCTTCATTGCATCACTGGGTCAGTCAGCCGAGACGCAGCACTGAACGGGCGGCGCTGCACAGCAGATATTCCAATAACGCGACCAGTACAATGGCGCCCCCAGCCGAGAGATCAAAGGTAAGAGCGGCTTGAAGTCCAAGAATGACAGCTAATTGCGCCAAAAGAATGCTCGCCACAAATGTGCGCTTAAGACCCTGCTTCAATTCCAATGCCGCTAGCGACGGAATGACCATGAGTGCCGAGACGAGTAACACGCCCACCGCGCGCAACGAGACGCTCACGGTAAGCGCGGCCAGAATGGCCAGCGAGGCATCCACCAGTCGCACCGACACACCGCTGGCGGCGGCCGTCTCGGGATCGACACTTACTGCGACAAGTTGGTGACGCAAAAGCAGCACGGCGAACAAAGTCGCCATCGCCATGGCGCCAATGAGCCAGACCTCACCCCACGAGACCGTCACTAAACTGCCAAATAACATGCTCCCGAGCTGCAGGCCTTGGCCGCCTCCTTTACTTAGTAAGACAGCCGCCACGGCCAGCCCTCCCGAGAGAAAAAGGGACAACCCCGCATCGCCGCTTAAGCGGCCCCGGGCGCGCAGCGCGTCGACGGTGACGGCAGTGCCCACGCTCGCTACTGCGGCCGCTGCCAGAGGGGCAACTCCAACTAAGCTGGCCGCCGCCAAACCGGCCAAGGCCACATGCGAGAGCGTATCGGCCAAAAAAGTCAGTCGGCGCGTCAAAAGCAGCAAGCCAACGCTTGGTGCCACCAAGGCGGTCACCATGCCAGCAATCAGCCCGCGCAACAGGAAATCGTATTCAAAGAGCGTGCCCATGAGCATGTGAGTGGGAAGAGTGATCGTCACGTTCATGCCGCATACGGCCATGCAAGAAACGCACGGCCAGCCAGGTGGAAAGAGGAACGGCCAAGACCAGCGTGGTGCTGCCAACGAGCGTGCGCACGATCTCTTCGGCAAAAAATTCCGAGTTCAACGTCGACCAAAGCGGATAGCGGCTTTCGGCACTCAACAGCAAGAGAAGAGGAAAAGACGCGCCGGCATAGGCCAAGGCGATCGTATTTGTAAGCGAAGCGATATGCTCACGGCCCACCGACATACCAGCTCGCATCAATGCGCCATCACTGAGTGACGGATTCGCTCGACTAATCTCATCCACGGCGGCCGTTTGGGCCGTGGTGATATCGTCAAGGACTCCCAAGCAGCCGATGATAATGCCGCCAAGCAGCAAGCCATGCAGATCGATGCCGGCCATGGTGCCGCTTTGCAAAAACACCGTTTCTTCGCTTCCAAGGCCGGAGAGGCCGGCCGCCCAGACGGCGAAAACGGCGAATGCAGCCGAAAGGCCAAGTGTTAGCAGGGTGCTGAGTAACGCCACGTAGGTACGTCGCCGAAAGCCATGGGCCAGTAAGAGCGACGTGCAGGCAATCACCACCGCGCCGGCCAAGCTCACAAGCAAGGGGTCACGCCCCGAAGCGATCAACGGCATCACGCCACCGGCAAGTACGGCAATACTCAATGCCAATCCGAGTGCCGAACTAAAACCGGTCCAACGTCCAAAGGCCACGGTAAGAGCGAGAAAACCAAGGCACAACCAGAGTAGTGCCGGCAAGCGGTAGACATCGCGGATGAGATACACCGTCGTACCGTCCTCCTTTAGTAGACGCTCCACGGTCACCGTCTCACCTCTGGATACCAAACGCTGCCCTGGCTCACCATCAATCACAGCGCTATCCAATACGTGAACCGTGCCGTCGGACACTTCCAAACGAATGCGTTGCACGGTACGGGTAATACCCAAGTCGTCACGACGCTCTTGGCTAAGCACCTCCAAAACGGTGGCAGTCAGGTAGGTGTCCTCTGGCATTGGTTGTGCCCCCGCCAAGGCGGGTAGCAGCAACAAGGCGATGGCGATGGAGAGCAGCTTATTCCGCATGACGATGGTGATGGTGGTGATGACGATGGTGAACGTGCCCCATCGTCTGACCGTACAATTTGCGCACCGCTTCCTCCGACGCCAAGTCTTCCGGCGCACAATCGGCCACCAAAGTGTGATTGAGGCAAAGCAGGCGCGTGGCGTGACTGGCAATCACGTCGGTGTCATGCGACACGTAGAGCAATGTGACACCCGAGCGATGAATGGTCGTCAACAGTTCATGGAATTCGTCTCGTGAACGTGGATCGATACCAGTGGCGGGTTCGTCGAGAATAAGCAGCTTCGGTCGAGTCACCAGCGCGCGGGCGATGAAAGCGCGCTGCCGCTGTCCACCCGAGAGTGACGAGAGCAACCTGTTGGCCAGCGAGCCAATCGACAACTCCTCCAAAGCCCGATCAACCTGCGGCCGTACCTGTCTTTCGCCAGAAAAAAGACGAAGGCCGGGCAACAAAGCTCCGTTGGTCACAAGCTCACGCACAGTGAGTGGCAATAGGACATCTTGTCCCATCGCACGTTGCTGCACATAGCCAATTAAACGATGCCGTGCGGCATGCTGAGGGGACAAGCCGAAGACAGACACCGTTCCAGCCGATGGTCGCAGCTGCCCCAATATAAGCCTGAGCAGAGTCGTCTTCCCGCCACCATTGGGACCGATGAGACCGGCATAGGCGCCCGCGGGAATAGAAAACGTGATGTTCTTCAGAACGTCGTCCTTGCCCTTGTATCCAAAGGCAAGGTGATGAGCCTGAATGGCCGGAGCGATTAACGGCATCGCAAGCTTGAACGAAGGGCATTCAAGTTGGCCTGCATCAAAGATAGATAGTCCTCGCCATCGGCCGCGCCTTCCGCCGACAGTCCTTCAATCGGATCCAATACTCGCACCTGCCCGCCAATATCAGTAGCTAACGCTCGCACCGCCTCGGAATCGATCAAGCTCTCGGCGAAAATATCGGTTACGCCCTTGGTGGCAGCCAAATCGTGCAAAGCCGCAACGGTGGCGGGCGAGGGCTCTTCTTCGGGCGATAGGCCGGCCAACGCGTGAATATTTAGATCGTAGCGATCGCCGAGATATCCAAAGGCGTCGTGAGCTGCGATGATGTCACGCCCCTCGCAGTTAGCCAAACCAGCACGGAAGGACTCGTCGAGACGTAGTAGTGCGGAGTCAAAAATGACAGCGCGTTTAGCATATGCAGAGGCATGAGTCGGATCGACCGCGCTGAGCGAGGAAGTAACGGCTCTTGCGAACGTCCGGAGGTGACTGGGGTCCAACCAAGCGTGGGGGTCAATCTCTGATCCCTCGCGCAGGGGATTGGTAATCGTTTCCAGTAAGCCGACGGACAATTGCCCCGCAGCCTGGCGATCAGCCAAAAGACGCTCCGACCAAGCGTCGACGCCGCCGCCATTCCACAACAGAACATCGGCACTGGCGGCAGCGGCGATTTGACCAGGCGTGGGTTCAAATTCGTGCGGCTCGGCTCCGGCTGGAGTCACCAGTATGACGGAGGCATCTGACCCGGCAATCTGCTCGGCCACGAAAGCAAGCGGATAGATGCTAGCGACAACGGTCGCTTGCTCACTGTTTTGCGCAGGAATGCAGCCAACAAGGCACAGCGCCACGGCGGCGGCAAAGAGGGGAGGGGAGAGTTGCATAGTCGTATGTTAAGAACGGCAATCACGACAAGTGCCGATGATTTCGGCAACGTGCGACTGCGACGTGAAACCAACGTTGGCGGCAATACTTTTTTCAATGCGACAAAGGTCTTCACTCAAGAATTCCTCGCTATGGCCGCAATCATGACAATGCAAAAAACCATGATGTCCGTTGGGAGACTCCAACTGACAAAGCGCAAATCGCCCACTGCAAGGATGTCGATGAACCACGCCAATAGCTGCCAGAGCTTCCAAAATGCGATAGACCGTCACAAGGTTGACGGGCCGCTTACGCTTGATGGTTGCCGCGGCAATATCCGCCGGCGTTGCTGGCGAGCGACGGGCGGCCAAGGTTTCCACCACCGAACGGCGAGGAAGCGTGTCTTTTAAGCCGGCGGCGCGCATGGCGCTTAAGGCGGACTGAATTGTCACAAGTGCATCGTATACGAATGCAAATACTTTGCAATATTAAATATAACAATAAACTGGGGTAAAAAGAATTAAATACTTGGAAAGAGGCTATTTCTCCAGGCAGGGCACTGAAGATAGACGGCGTTAGATAACGTGAAACACACCCCGCACCATGCCCATGGTGCAACTGAACGCGAGCGTTCCGGGTTGGAGCGGCGTGAAAGTAATCACATTATCGCCGGAATGGATTTCCTGCCGAATGCCCAGTGCCGGTACCACGATACCGCTGGTGCAGCCTTCGGCATTTGTTCCGTCAATTGTCCATTTCACCGGAACGCCCGCTCGAACGGTGATCGTACTTGGTTCGTACGTGCCATAGGGCGTCACGCTCATGGAAATTTCCTGCTCGCCAGGATGAAGCTCCGCGAGTGCGCCCTTCGAATTCTGCAAGAATGGGAGATCGGTCGGAATGCCCAGCAACGTCAGACCACTCTGCAGATTGAGCAATGCCAACAAAACCACAAGTGCACCCGTGGTAGTCTTCAATAAGACGGCCGAGCGACCGGAGGAAAGAGAGCTCAGAACGCTCAAGCCCATGAGTGCGGGCAATGTGCCGAGTGCGAAGAAGAACATCAGGATGCCGCCCGTCAGAAAGCTGCCGGAGGCGAGAGCCACCAACTGCATCGATTGCGTAAAACCACAGGGCAGAAAAAACGTACCGGCACCAAGCAAAAATGGCGCCGCTGGATGTGGACTATCACTCAGAGCGGCAATGCGGTGCGAAAGCTTTTTGGGCAACGACGGAAGCGGCAAGTGCGAGGTAATACCAAGCTGCGACAAACCCAGCCACAACATGAGGAGAGCCACCACCAGCGTCACCACGGCTGTACTCGTCATGCCAAGGCCAACCGACTGACCCACAATCCCAATACCGCCGCCTAGCACAAAATATGCCAATAGGCGGCCGACATTAAACTGCAGAAGTGGCTCCAGGCGCTGCATGACCGTGCGCTCGCCGGCGCCAGAACCACGATTGGCCAGCGCAAGTACCAATCCGCCAACGACGGCCAGACAACTGCTCGTACCGGCCACCAGACCGATGAGTAAGGCACCGCCCAGGCTTAAGCCCTGCTGGGCGGCCGGGGCGAGCGAGGTGAGATTCGCCCGGTGTAAAAGCCAGAGCAGGGCAAATGCCAGCGTTATAGACACAACGATAACCCCCCATGAGCGAGCGGGCGCCATCTCTCCATAGGTACCGTACCCTTCAGCACGAATAGCCGCTTCGATTGCGGCATCATCGGCAGCGCCATTCTCTCGTGTGACACGCAGTCGGCCCGACACATGCTCTGCTTCCACGGCCGTCACGCCCGGCAATTGTCGAATGGCGCGCTCCAATTTGATCTCACAGCTTCGGCAATGCATCCCCTGAATGGAGAAGCACTCAGACTCTTGGTGATGACGAGGCGTCGTCATAGGCAGTGGAAATCACTGTAGCATCGCACACAAGCGCTGGGCAAAATTTCCGCTTACCCTTGTTTCTTTTCCGCATCGGAACGCGTCAGCTTAAGCGCCGCAGAATTGATGCAATAACGAAGACCCGTGGTGCGCGGACCATCGGGAAAGACATGGCCGAGGTGAGCGCCACAGTTACCGCAGACGCTCTCGGTGCGCCGCATACCATGAGCATTGTCCTCTTTTTCATCCACAGCATTACCGTCAATCGGCCGATCAAAACTCGGCCAACCGGTGCCTGAGTCATATTTATCGATGCTCTGAAACAACGCATGGCCGCAGACAATGCAGCTATAGGTTCCATCATCATGCGTGTTCCAGTACTCGCCCGTGAAAGGCGCCTCGGTCGCCGAACATTGCGTCACGTCGTACTGCTCCTTGGTCAGATGGCTCGTATCAAGCTTTTTCGAGTCGCTCATGGCGGCGAGGATACGCTTTTTTAGGCGGGCAAACGAATCTTTGCCTGTTATTCGTTATGCTCACAACATGACTGATGCTGAACGTGTCATTGAGACGAAGAACATTCTTCAGGAATGGGCCGATCAACAAGGCCACGAACGCTGTTGGTACTACCCCGATCTCTTTCATCGCCTCATCGCGCTTCACGAAGTGGAAGCAAAAACAGAGCCGTGTCTGCCGCCACTCGACGAATTCAAGCGTGGTTGCGAACGGTATCAACGCGAAGAATTCCGGCTTTCCGCCGATCTTCCTCTCAAAACAGACACGTTGAACACCCCGGCCGGCCTTGCGGCGCGGCCAGGGGACATTGCGTAACTTACGCGGCAACGGTCACGTTCACGGCGCGCAGGCCCTTCTCGCCCTTCTCAATCTCAAACTGGACGGCCTGGCCGATCGGCCACGAATCAAACTGGCCGCCGCAGGCACTATTGTGGAAGAACACGTCCTCCGAGCCCTCGACGGCAATGAAGCCGAAGCCTTTATCCGTCTTGGTCTTAATGGTGCCAACTGTCATAAAAAAGGTAGAAAAGAAGAGAATTGTCTAAATAGACAATTGATCGTGCCTGGGAATTTTGGAAATAGCCATGCCAACCGGGAAAATAGACAAAAATATTTTCATTGTCGGTGGTGGGCCAGGATGGAGTTGAACCATCGACCGCCGGTGTATAAGTCCGGAGCTCTAACCAACTGAGCTACTGGCCCATACGACTATCATAAACGATTACAGCAGAGGAGGTTAGACTGTTTAGTCCAAGCCCTCGCTGCTTCATTGCACGAGTGACCAAGGTGGGTCAAGGCATCGAGAATGGATCGAACCCGCGGTCGATAATCGTCTTCAGCGACGGGAAGAGATTCGGTGGCAATGCGGAGGGCTTACACCACTCCCAACGCTCGAATTTGTGTGGTTCCATATTCTTCACCTCGCCGGAAACATAGTCGCCCAGCAGAAAGATCGTGACGTAATGCCGACCAACATCGGGAAAAACGTCACCGCTCACAGTGGCAAAACGAACATTCCGAACAACGATGTCGCCTGCCTCTTCGCGTAACTCGCGCAACGCACAGGCTTCAAACGTTTCGCCAAACTCCAAGTGGCCGCCGGCCAAGCCCCACGTGCCTGCGCTGTGCGAGTTTTTGCGCAAACCCATAAGGAAGGTGTCATCGCGAAGAACGAAGAGAGCGACGCCAACGAGAGGAGCGGATACATCCATGCACGTCGAATCTAGCACGCTTAGAGGCAATCACCGCTTCATTACTCGCCAGCTTCGGCCTCGACCACCACGCTGATCGGCAGCTTTTGGCCAGCCATGCGAACCATGATCTCGCTCTTACCAACGGACTTGATCGGCTGACCGATCTCAATGTCGGCAGCGAGGATGTCCATCTTATGCTGGTCGCGGAGAGCGTCGGCAATCACCTTCTCCGAAATGGCGGCGTAGAGCTTGCCAGTCTTGGTGGCCTTCTTCTTGAAGGTAATCACCTTGCCAGACAGGGCCTTGGCGGCGCCTTCCTGGTTAGCCTTCTCCTTCTCACGCTCTTCGGCACGAACGCGGATGCGGTCGGCGTAGCGGCGGCGAACGAGCGGGGTCGCGACGATGGCCTGCCGGTTTGGCAGGAGGTAGTTCAAGGCAAAGCCATCCCCGACGACCAGGAGGTCGTCTTTCTTTCCAAGCTTGGCCACGTTCTGGAGCAGGAGAATTTCCATGTATTCGTAGAGCCCGACCATTTTACTGAGCCGCAAGGACCGGGTCAATCCTCTTTTCCCTGCCCTGGCAGGGGCTTTCTCGCCTCTTCAGAGGTCGGCGTTGTCAGACGAGGCGGATGATTGCGAGGCTGAAGACGTGCCCTCGCCAGAATCCTTACCGCCAAAATTACCGGCGAGCCAGCCGAAGAACGACCCCCAGCCATGGCCGGGTTTAAAGACGCGCTCTTGTCGCACGTACCATTTAGACAAACTGTGCATGCGGTCGGCATGCATAGACAGATGGCCAAGGTCCACTCCCAGAATGTCGTCGCGGTGGGCGTAGGTGTAGACAGGCGAATAGAGAACGATGGCCGGCGTGTCGCGCTTGAGCACGTCGCGCAGCTGCGCAATCGCCGTCAGGCGCTCGGACTCATCGTTGGTGCCGCGCACTTTTTCCAACAGCACATCGGCCTGGGCCGAGGTGTACTGCGAGAGGTTGTATGCATCGAGACGCAATTCGTTCTCGTCGTCGGTTTGCTTCTGAATGTCGCTGCTGTGCCAGTATGGATACGCGTCCAAATTATTGAGCAATGATTGTCCGTAAAGCAGCACGTCGTACTGACGACGCAACAGACGAGCTTCAAAATCGGCACGGTTCTCAGGGATTTCCACCGCCACATCAACCCCCAACGCTCGCCACTGCTTGGCGATCTCCTCAGCCACGGTGCGGTAGGCGGCAGGGGTGGGACTGGTGAGCAAGACCAACTTCAAGGTGCGACCATCGGCATTCGCACGGATGCCCAATTGGTCGTCTGGCAGACGCCTGCGTAAAAAGTCGCCGTCTAAGGTGAGATCGGCCGCCGTCACGCGTTCGGCCTCCGGCAATGTGTCATCGCGTGAAGCGATGAAACGTTCCACCAACTCCTGCTCCGTCTGCGCTTTTTGTTGAATGACTTCGTCGGCGGCCCGGTAAATGGAGGCAGAATCAAGGATACGCCCTTCGGCATTCGTGATGCGCACGAGATTATCGCCCGGCAACAAGGCGCCCGTGGCGCCGCGAACGGTGGGCAAACTGGCAATCCACGTTCCAGACTCGGTACCCGAAACAGTCCGCACGCCGTTCACGCGCGGATCGGGACCGGTCGCGGTGTAAGGCCCGGTGACGGCCAACGTGCTGCCGGTAGAAAGGAGCACGACCGATGGAACATTCAGCATGCCTGCCCGGTTTGTCTCCCGCTTCTCCAGCAATGTTTGCAGGCGAATTTTCTCAGGGAAGTACCACTGCGACTCATACAAAGCACCTTGGGCGGCCGAAGGATCGAACTGGTACTGCCAATCGGAGGTATCAATTTCTAACAATGGCGTATCCACCACCACGGCGCTGTCGACGGCATCGACAATGGCCTGTTTATTGGTTCCAAGTTGCAATCCTAGACGCAGTTTTTGATCGGAGGTGATCTTGTTGTCGAGGTTAAAGAAGAGCGCGACATACTGAGGTAATGTGTACGTACGATCCTGAAAGTTGTTCGGAATAACGGGCCGACCGTCGTCACTCTGGGGTACGATGCGAATGGCATCGAGATTGCCCAAGTCGGACAGAAGCGACAGATAATCGGGGAACACGCGGAAGATGACGCGCCCCAAGCGGTACTGCTCAGGCAGGGGGCGGGCAAATTTTTCCAACGTCACCTCGCTGGAAAGCTCGGTCTGCACAAAACTCTTGAGACGATACGGTCCAGCACCCACCGGATGAAGGCCGAAGTCCGACTCTGTCTGTTGCAAGCGGGCAATCGGAATGCCTTCGAAGGAACGCCTTGGCAGAAGTCCGAATGTTAGATTGGTGGAAAAATAGGCATACGGCTCATTCAGCGTAAACGTCACAGTGCGCTCATCCAGTTTGGCAATCTCCACGCCGGCGAAGTTTTCGCGGAGCGGGGGATTGGGAAAGCTTGGATCTTGAATGGTCTGAAACGTAAAGAGAACGTCGTCGGCCGTGACGGGATGCGGACTCTCGGGAGTAGAATCATGCCAAAGCAAACCGTCGTGCAACCTGACAGTGTACACCTTGCCGTCGGGCGAAACCGACAGAGAGCCAAGGTCATCCACCACCTCGCGCACCGAAGGGTCGTACTGCATCAAACCCGAAAAAACGAGCGAAACAATATCTCGATTCACGTCGTTTTGCAGCGTGAACCACGGATTCCACGGTAAGACCTCGCCCACGGAGCCCTCGATGTACGTGCCGCCACGAGCAGGCACGAGCACGGTGCTATCCAGCCAGAACCGGTAGAGGAGTCCCGCGAGGCTTCCGATGATGGCCAGGACACACGCGACGATGATCCAGGCCTGGTAGCGCCGGGATGCTGTGAAGAGCGAGAGGAGGACGCGCCTCATTGAGGATCGGTCAGGCGATGAACCACATCAACACCGGGATGGCGAAGAATACCACGGCGAGAACGATGGAAGCCTGGAAAAGCACCTTCTCGGCGCCGCGGCGCTGCGCATAGGTCACGCCGCTGCCGCCCATGCTCTGCGAGAGGCCAGAGGCACGCTGCTGCACCAAGATGGCAAGAGAAAGGAGGATGGCAACGACAACCTCAATGGTCAGGAGAAGCGTATTCATGAGCAGATTCTAGGCTTGGATGTTGTCATTGGCAACGCCAGAGGCGGTCGGCTCCTGGGTATTTTCGCCCAGGAGTAGGCGAATCGCAGCCATGCGGCACTCAATCGCCTGGATCTTGGGAGCAGCCAGAGGATTGTGTGAATTTCTGTGGCTCACAAGAGACTGCTCTGCCGTAGTCAATTGCTGATGCAAATCCTCGGCGGTGCTTCCCGCCAATGATTGCACATGGGCAGTGATGGCGAGGGACACATCGCCATCATCGGCGAGAAGTTGACGGTGATCGATACTCATACAATAAAAGAAGATGGTGGGCGGTACAGGGTTCGAACCTGTGACCCTCGAGGTGTAAGCTCGATGCTCTGACCAACTGAGCTAACCGCCCTTCATGGCGATCATACCCATTAATAAAAAAACTCGCACGGGCGCGAGGTAGGGGAGTGACGAATCGCTTCAAAGCAAGAAAAAGGCCCTTGCGGGCCTATTCCTTAAGCGATGGAAAGAACGGCTCAGAGAAAGCGCCGACCGAACATACCGCCGGCTCCTACGCCCGCACCGGCCAAGCCAAGCAGGGAGAAGAGGCCCATGGGGAGAGCCGCAGCGGCAGCGGGGCTGCCAAAGAGGGAAACAAGATCGATGCCAGTCGCCGGCAATTGCGTGACCACGCGCACGGAGACGCTGTCACTGACGGTGCCGAAGCTGCCGCGGGCGGTGGCACTATTGCTCAACATGTCGCCATTGCGCACCGAGCCGTCGAGCTGCATGCGCACGCGCACCGTCTTGGTGGAGTTGGCGGCGATGGTGCCAAGATTCCAAATGATGCGGCCGCCGCCGATAGCGCCACCCTGCGTGACCGAAATCGGACGCATGCGGTTATCGAAGCGGTCTTCCAGCTCCACGTCGCGCACGTTCGCCGAACCGTCGTTGCGAATGGTAATGGTGTACGAAACGGCGCCACCAGGCAGGGCTTCCAAACGGTCGACGCGCTTATCGATCGTCACGCCGCCGCGACGGTTCTGGGCGTTGGCATAGGCCTGCACCTGGGCCACGTAGGGGTCGGTGTTGTAGTACGTGTAGTTGGAGCGGCTGCTATACGAATTATTCGTGTAGTAGCGGCTGCTGGACGACGAATAACGGGAGCCGTACTCGCTGTTATCGCTATAGCTGGAACAATCGGGATCACCGGGATAGTCATAGCGACGATCGCCGTCGTTATCGATGCCGTCTTCGCACTGGGCGCGATTACCATACGGGTTGTTCGTACGGCTCACGATGCGGAAGTACACCCGCTCGCAACCGGAATCATCCACGTAGACGTTGCCGTTATTCGGGCTCTGGGAATCGAGAGAGTACGAGGAGTACAGGGAGATGGAGAGATTATAGTTGCCCACCGGCACGTCGTAGAAACGGGCATTGCCACTGCGATCGGTCGTCACGCGGGCACCGTTGCTCAAGCTCACGGTAAAGCCCGGATTGGCCACTTCGCGACCTGAGAGGTCATACACCGTCGACTGGATCTCGATGCATCCACGAAGGTTCTGATGATTGCCACCATCACAATGCACGTAAGTCGTGAGAGAGGTTGCATTGTTATTGCCGTTCGTGTCACCGCTTGAAGTGGCAACGTAACCGCGATTTACGTAGCTATCGCCGCAGTTGTAAGCGCCATTCGGCATACTGAACACCACATCGACATTCTTCTGTTGACCGGCGGGGATGGAGCCCACGTTGCAATCGACACTGCTGCCGTTCTGGGTGCAGCCGGCGGAGCTGAGTGAGGGCTGGAAAGTGAGACCGGAAGGAATGGTATTGCTGATGATCACGTTCTGGGCCGTGATGGAACCGCCGTTATAGGCCGTCAGCGTGTAGCGCGGCGAGTTGCCACGATTAATGGTGCTGGGGCCGTTTTGAGTAATGGAGAGGTCGACGTAACCGTTGTTATTGATGGACGACGAATACGAGGAGGTAGAACTGGAGCCAGAGCCGCAGTTCACAATCGCACGAGACGTATTGCTCCAGCGCGACGACTGGTTGATGTTGCCGTACACGATGCTGCCGATGAAATCGACAGTGGCACCGCAAGTGGCATCGGTGTTCGCGCGAACGGTGAGGGTGAAGGCTTGTTCGGTATAGCCAGCCAAATTGAAGCCCGTGCACGTAACGGTCGAACCGTTACTGACGGTACAACCTCCTCGACTCACGCTCTGGTAGGTGGTGTTGGCCAAAATGCCGCCGGCACCATTGATGTTGAACACAACAGAGAAATCGCCAAAAGTGGCACTCTCGTTGTTGCGGACAGTCAAATTGTACGTATAGGTCTGACCGCGATCGACGCTACTCGGGCCGCTGACGGCCAGGCTGATATCGGCCGCCGAAGCGGTTGCCGCACCTCCCATAAGGAGAGCGAGCGTCAGGAGGCTGGAGCCGAAAAACCGGGAGGGAGACATGAAGAGGCGGGGAAGAACCACTGGCTGGCCATCGTGCACAATTCCCTGAGAAATGTCAAGTATTCTCGACAGCCAAATTCCCACAATAACGACCAGAAAATACGATGTGAAGAGCTTTTCGGCGGCAGTACCGCTCTTTGCGTCACAATCACTGCCGCTTCTCCGCATATGTCTGCCGACAATTCGTGCCATCCGGCTATGTCAGGCGTTTGCTGCTCGCCGCAAACGTGGAATACATTCCTTTCATGCAATCCTCCCAACAAGCAGTTGCCACCTTCGTGGCAAGCGCCTTCCTTCTTCTTTGTCTATCCCTTGTTCCGAATGCGCTTATTGAGCGCGTGGAAGCAAGCAGCTCCAGCAGCTCCATCATGATGACCTTCTGCGGTGACGGCACCTGCAACGGCGCCG
>CAZYNU010000013.1:0-27083 GCA_964648045.1 uncultured Candidatus Peribacteria bacterium | reverse complement strand
ACGACAGCGGCCTGTTTCTTTCTCCACTTTCTTTGCGCCAAAGAAAGTGGATACCAATTACTTCTTTAGGAGCCAGTGCAACAAACCCATCGCGGCTGCGGCCACTAGCGTTGGTGTCCAACCGACCATGATGAGCTGTGTCTGGGTTTCAAGACCCTGCAAAACTTTGGCGCAGAGCACCAGGATAAGCAGGTTCACGATGAGTGATGCCAGAAAGCCGCTGAGAATGGCCACGGGCAACGTGACGATTGCCAGTAGTGGGCGAACGACGGCGTTGAGGATGCCCAGGACCAACCAGATCATGACGAAACCCGTCAGGCCGTTGGTCACCTGGAAGCCCGTCGGGAACATCTGGGTGAGGAGCCAGAGCAGACCGGCGGTGGCCAGCAGGCGGAGGAGGAGTGACTTGATCATGCCGTGTGGAAGGAAATGGAAAGTGTGATGCCATCCAGATCGACGGATTGGGCGGTGCCAGAGCTAGTGCCGAGCGAGGCGTTGGTCTCTCGCTCGATCAGTGCGGTTTCTTCCGGAGTGAGTGCGTCGAGTCCCTGAAGCGACAGGACGATGCGGTCCGAGACCGATAGCCCGCCGTCTTTGCGCAGCTGTTGCACGGCGCGAATGGCATCGCGCAGCAGACCCTCACGCTCCAGTTGTGGCGTTACGGCCGTTTCGAGGCTAACGACAATGCCTTGGTCTGCAGCCACAGTCTGGCCTTCGCCGGCTTGATACGCGATGGTCACTTCGTCGGGGTTGAGGCGCTCCTCCAACACAAGTATGCAACCATCTGGCTCCACAGTGAACTCGCCGCGCTTGCCGGCGGCGATCACCTCTTGCACGCGGCCGCCCAGGCGTGGGCCGACCTTGCGGGCATTCACTTGTGCCACTGCGCGCCCGAGCGAACCGGGATTATCGCTCAGAATGACATCCTTCACGTTCAATTCTTGGCGCAAGAGCGTCGTCTCCTCGGTGCCCAAGAGGTTGCGCAGACTTGGCGGCACAGCCACCGTGGCGGATTGCAGTGGTTGGCGCACGCGCACCTTGGCTTCGCTGCGGAGCTTCAGTCCCAGCGACACGGCAGTGCGCAGCAGGCGCGTACGGGCGATCAGGTCGTGTTCTTCCTTCGAGAGCGCGCGCGGCTCGGGCCAGCGCGTCAGATGCACCGAGGCGTGCGGCGCACGCGTAAGGTTCAAGTACATGGCCTCGGCTACAAACGGGCAGAACGGCGCGAGGAGTTGAGACAGCGTGACGAGCACGCCGTGGAGCGTGTGCAGGGCGTCGTCGCGCTCGCGCTCGCTGTCGCCTAGGGGCTGTTCCGCGTCGCCCTTACCGGCGAAACGACGGCGCGACAGGCGGATGTACCAGTTGGTTAGCGCGTCGATGGAATCTTTCAGTTCGGCGCAGCCGGCCGAGAGGTCATACGCTTCCAGCTGCTCCGTCATGCGGTTGGCCAGGTCTTGCGTTTGGGCTGTGATCCACCGGTCGAGTGGGTGGGCCGAGGGACGGCGATCTGCCGAGGGTTCAAAGCCCGCTTCGTTGGCGTAGGTCACAAAGAAGGCGTAGCTGTTCCAGAGTGGTAGCAGCACGGCCCGTACGCTCTCTTCCACCGCTCGCTCCGAAAAGCGCATGTCCTCGGCGCGCACGGCCGGTGAGCCCATGAGCGTAAAGCGCAGTGCGTCGGCGCCGTGCTTCTCGACTACCTCCAGCGGATCGGGGTAGTTCTTCAATTTCTTACTCATCTTGCGGCCGTCTTCGGCCAGCACTGTGCCGTTGACTACGCAGTGGCGGAACGGCGAGCGACCAAAGAGGGCGGCGCCCAGCACGGTTAGGGTGTAGAACCAGCCGCGGGTCTGGTCGATGCCTTCTGCGATGAAGTCGGCCGGGAAGTGCACCGGCAACATCTCGCCGTCTTGCTCTACTGCGGAGCCAAAGCGGAATGGGAAGCCGCCCTGTGCATAGGGCATGGAGCCACTTTCAAACCAACAATCCAGCACTTCTGGCGTGCGCTCGCAGAGCGGATTGAGGTCATAAGTGTGGCAGGCCAAGTTCTCGATTCGTCCCGACGACATCTCGGCGTAGGTCTGGTTCTGCATAAAGGCACGCATCACCGCCATGAAGCCGCCGTGGGCGACCAGGAGCACGCGCTTGCCGGGGTAAGTCTTCTGCAGGTAACGATAGGCGGCCTGAGCGCGCAGGAGGAATTCGGAGAGGCTCTCAGCGCCCACGGGCGTGCGGCTGGTCAGGCAAGGATTGCCGGGATGCTGTCCTTCGAAATTTTTCTTCACGCAGCCCTGCCAGTCGCCCATCATGCGCTCGCGGAAGAGTGGGTTCTGCTCGCTGATCTCCAGGCCCAAGTGTTCACCCAACGCCTTCGCGGTATCCACCGCGCGAATGAGGTCGGAGGAAATGAGTACGTCATAGTGTCCCTTCTTAAGGGTCTTAGCCGTATCGGCGGCCTGCTGGCGTCCCTTATCGTTGAGCGGTCGATCGACGTGTCCTTGGATGATGCCCTGCTGGTTGTGGTCGGTTTCGCCATGACGCACGACCGTGAGTGTGCCGCCCTGGCCGTCGGACGGTCCTGGCCAGATCAGGCTGTCGACCACGTCCTTGTGCAGGTCCATTTGGCGTCCGGTGACGTGGTCCCAGAAAAACTCTTCCGGAGTGGCAAAGTCTGGCTTCGGTTGGGCGACCAATTTGCGGTGCGACTCCTGTGTGAAATGGTGACGGACGCACAGCATCGGGTCGCCGTGCGTAATAATTGCAATATGTTCGCCGCGGTGTTTGGGCAGCGTCTCATCAAGGAATGCCGACATCCGCTCCTGCACCGTCGCCAGCGGCTCCATGCCCGGGAGGTGGTGCTTTGGTTCTGGCGTTGCGCCTTGCTGTTCGTCGTGGCGCTGGGACTCAGCTTGTTCGGCTGACTCCTTCCATGTTTTGCCTTCGTGCGGGCCCATGTCGATCTCGCGCAGGCGGTCGTCGATCACTATCTCGGCGCCTGTGATCTCGGCCAGGACGGCGGCCGTCTCGCGGCAGCGTTGCAGCGGCGAGCAGTACATGCGCGTGATGCCACGGTCTTTCAGGAAAGACGCCGCCTCGGCGGCCATGTTCTTACCGGCGGCCGTGAGCGGTGTGCCCGGTTCTTGGCCTTGAAACAGGCCGATCAGGTTGCCCTCACTCTGCGCGTGGCGGAGCGCCGTTACTCGCGTGAAACGAATCTTTTGGCGATCCATCAGCTCGGCACGGCTGGAGAGTACCTCCAGCGGACCATCGCCGGCGCGCCAGATGGGTAGCGGCGTGCCCCAATAGCGGTTGCGAGAGATGGCCCAGTCGCGGGCGTTTTCGAGCCACTTCCCAAAGCGGCCGTCGCGCAGGTGTGCGGGCATCCACTCGGTCGTGGCGTTGGCCTGGAGCATCGTCTCCTTGATCTTCTCCACCGCCACGAACCACGAGCTGGTGGCGTAGTTGAGGAGAGGGCTGTCGCAGCGCCAGCAGTGCGGGTAGCTGTGGCGATAACTCTCCTCTTTGAAGAGAAGGCCCTTTTCCTTGAGGTGCTTCACCACCAAGCGGTCGGTCTTGCTCGGGTCGTCCGACGGCTTCACGGCAAGGCCGGCAAAGTCGGTCACCTCCTTTTTAAACCGTCCGTCTATCGAGACGTGCTGCAACAGTGGTTCGAGCTTCTCCTCTTTGCCCAATTGGAAGTCGTCCTCGCCGAAGCCCGGCGCGATGTGCACGATGCCCGTACCGTCTGCCACCGACACGAAGTCGGCGGTGACGATGCGGAAGGCTTGCGGGTAGGCGGCGGCGTAGTAAGGGAAGAGGGGGCGGTAGCGCTGACCGACGAGTGATTGTCCATGGAACGGCTTGCCCTCAATCTGATGTTCAACATCCTTGAAGACGGTGGCGGCCCGTTCTTCGGCCACGATGTATGTTTTCTTGCCGCTATGCACGCGCACGTAAGAGATGTTCCTGCCGACGGCCAGTAGCAGGTTGCCAGGTAGCGTCCAGGGCGTCGTGGTCCAGGCTAAGACGTATGTCCCCGGTTCATTCTCGAGTTCGAGCATGACCGTCGCACTCACGTCTGTCACATCCTGGTACCCGTCGCCCACTTCAAAGTTGGAGAGCGGCGTCACGCAGCGCGGGCAGACGTGCATGGGCTTGTAGCCCTCGTAGAGCAGCTTCTTCTCGGCCAGGCGGCCCATGACCCACCAGATACTTTCCATGTAACTGGGGTCCATCGTGCGGTAGTCGTTGTCCATGTCTACCCAGCGCCCCGTGCGTTCCACGGCGACGCGCCATTCGGTGGTGTAGCGTTGAACGGCACTGCGGCAGAGCTGGTTGAAGGCCGCCACGCCCATCTTCTCAATGTCCGGTTTTCCGGCGATACCATGCTCTTTCTCGATGATATTCTCGATGGGCAGGCCGTGGCAGTCCCAGCCGAAACGGCGCTCCACGCGCTTGCCGCGCATGGTCTGGTAGCGCGGCATCACATCCTTGATGGTACCCGCCAGCAGGTGGCCGTAGTGGGGGAGTCCCGTCGCGAAGGGCGGACCGTCGTAGAAACCGTACCGCTCACCGCCGACACGTTCGTCCAGGCTGCGTTCGAACACGTGCTCTTGGCGCCAGTATGCAAGTATTCCTTGCTCCAGATCGGGGAAGGATTGGCGGGGGTCGACAGGGTCGAAAGCAGGCATGTGGGAGGCGTCGGAAATCAGGCAAAGACTAGTGGAAACGGCTTGTAAATGCACGGATTGCGCAACGTTGACGGACCCGTCAGAAAGCCGGATCATCGGCCTCATGCCACTGCGCCCCCTTCAGAAGTATCACCTTGGCGAATGGTCGCGAAGCGCCCTCGATCGTCTGGTGCGAACCCCGTCGGTCTCGCCGCCGCAAGTGCGCGAGAAGATGTCCCTGGTAAAAAAACTCATCGGCAAAGAGGCCTTCGAAAGGCGTATCGAAGATTTTTGGGAAGATGAACCGGAGGGCGTGCCCTATCTCATCTGCCAGCTGGGAAAGCGTGAGAATGCCGCCTTCACGTTATTGGTGCCGTCGCACATCGATACCGTCAGGCCCGATCCCGATTGGACCAATTCGTACCAATTGAATGCCAGTTCCGCCAATCCAGACCGTCTTCAGGGGCTGGGGGCGTACGACGAGCAATCGTCGGTCTTAAACGGCATTCGTCTGCTGCGCGATGTGGAGGTGCCCGAGGGCATGTGTGTGTTCGTCGCCTTTGTCGGTGACGAAGAATATCGATCCCATGCCGCCCGTCACATCATCCACCACTGGCCCCACTTCCCCTCCGTCGACGCCGTGCTCAGCTCGGAGATCGGGCCGTTGAAGGTACCAGAAGGGGACGACGTCATGCGGATCATTTTGGGGCGACGCGGAATTCTCAAGACGCGCATCCACGCCAAGCTCGTGAAGGGGGCCGGCCACGGCGCGCGGCCGGGTATGCCCTCTGCCTACCACGAGCTGGCGCAGGTCTACCGCCTCTTTAATCCCGACCCGTACGATCCGTTGCCGCCGGAGTTGCGTGCCTGCGCGCCGCACTTGCGCCATCATCCAATTTTATGCGGCCAAGAGGGATCGCAGCCCGGACCGTTGGGTTACGAAGAGATCTTCGCTGCCGATGTCTCGGCCGGGTCTGAGGGCCTGATTCGACCCCAGGAGGCCAAAGCGAACCACAAAACATTGCTTATACCGCCTTCCACGATTTCGTCGGCACTCCGTTGTCAGATGGAGTCGCTGGAGCGTCTCTCCGCCTTGCGAGAGTGGCAGTCGCGGGGCATCCGAATGACGCTCAGTCAGCGTACCGACAGCACCTCCTATGCGCCGTTCCAGATTGATCAGGATCATCCCTTTGTGGGTGTTGTTGGCTACGGGATTGAACGGGTGTCTCATGCTCCGCCGGTTCTTGCCTTCGGCGATGCGAATGCCGACGAGAACCTGTATGCCATGGATGGCGGCAAGCCGACCTTGAGTGTGCCCATCAAGGGCGGGGGTGCGCATTCACCCAGCGAATGGGTGTCTGCGAGCGATATCGG
Organism: uncultured Candidatus Peribacteria bacterium; assembly: GCA_964648045.1. Lineage (GTDB taxonomy): Bacteria > Patescibacteriota > Gracilibacteria > Peribacterales > Peribacteraceae > JAGOUB01. The sequence goes on along the minus strand of CAZYNU010000013.1, from coordinate 21,042 downwards.
CCGTAATTTCATCGTTTTCCGGTTTCTTGTTGAGCAGTCCCTCGATCGCTGGGTTGAAGCCAAGAGGCACCTCTAGCCGAATGCTGCCGTCGATCAATCTTCGGCGCGCAATCTTGTGTTCACTTTGATTGACAATCCGGTCTCGATTCCTACAATTCAGATCCCGAATGGCCACCATGGCAACGATCAACGGCAAGTATGCGGATGGCAAGGTGTATGAGCTTGATCTCTCCCAAGAGGTTGATACGCAAGAGATTGACCTAGGTGCAGGCGTGGGCGAATCGGACATCGATACGATCATCGAAAGGTCTCCTTTGGCTCAAGATGACCGCGTCATCGACGCTGCCATTCGAAAGGTGCATGGCGACGTTGCTCTGGCTCTGCAAATCACCACCAGTCGTTTTTTGGCTGAACACCCAAATTCGGTCGACGCGCTCATCGTTGTGGCCGATGCCTGCACCGGCGATCTCTTTAAAAAGATCGACCATGATTTGACGACTGAAGCTTCAACCGAGCTGTTGTTGGCTCTTATTCAAGAAGTGGATCCGCCCCCACGTCTGCAGAACATGATCGCCCGCATTAAGAAAATGCTGGCCGACCGCCTGCGTGATGTGGCGTCATCGCTGGGAACGCCTACAGACTCGCGCTTGGCAATCGCCTAATTGATGCTTGCATCATAGGGAAAAGAATGCAGAATACCGCTGATTTTTTCTTCTATAGATGCCCGAGGAGACTCCTCCCCTCACTGGCGGCAAGGGTCTAAACTGGCTTCGTAATCGCGTGACGACGCGCAGCCAGGAATTGCGTGAGGCCGAGAGGGTGGCCGAATTGCGGCGTCTACACCTTGAACGATTGGCAGCCATGCTCTCGCAGGGCAAATTTGAGAGTCGTGCTGCCGACGAAGTAGTGGCCGAGGCGGCGTTACGAGGCGACGTACCCGAATTGCTCGACCGTCGTCGCCAGGTGAATATTGCCCTGCAGTTCGTGGAGGCCGCACGTCAGAAGATCGACGGCAATCAAACGGCATTCAATCAATTTCACGCCATAGTCCGTCGTGAGGGCGGCTTTTTGCAGACAGATGGCTACGGTTACGATGACCTGCTGGCGCGCGTTTCATCGCCGCTCTGGGTCGTATCCCATGCTCGCGGCCGCGTGCTCGATCCTCGTACACACGAACTGCGTCCGTCTGTGTGGGCGGCCGACGCACAAATCGAATTGCCCGCCGACGATGCGGTTGAGCCGCTGACATTCGTGCCCACCATGGCTGCCAACCAGGCCGCGTTCTTCCCGCAAAACGCTGAGGCTGCGCAGCGTGCGGCGGCCGATATCTTGGCCGATCCTGCCAGTGCCGCTGTTCTGGAAGACGTGTCGGTGGCTCCCTATCAACCCGATATCACCGACGAGACGCGATACCCGGTTGCCGATTATCGCGGTCGTAAATTTGCCTCCGTTGCCACGAACCACGCACTCGGTCGGATCGCCGAACTTAACGCCGACCGGCGGCATCCCATTCGCTATTTGCTGGCGAACATGTTCAGCGTGTCGTCCGTCCGCTTGGCCGACGGGAGGGAAGTGCCGTTTGAAGATCCTGTCGCTAATGAAATCAGTATTTTGGTGCACTCTCTCGGCAGCGCCTATCGCCGCTGCTTCCTGGCTTGGGAGTCGCCGCAGACCGAAATCGCCGTGTCCGACGGCTCCGTCATCCGCGCGGGCTGGTGGACCGCGGTGCGTATTCTGGGTCGCTGATCACTCTTCGCCGCCTGCGTGGCGCCAGAGCAGCCATGTCACTGCTCCGAGTGCCGGCAGAGCCAGCAGCGGGATCAAATTTCCGTGTACCGCCAGGTCGCCCAGCACGGTGGAGACTAGCACCAGCGGCAGTAGGCGCTCGAGTAAGCGGCTCTGCGTCATGCGCATGATTTCAAAGAAGAGAATGTAGGGCAGGACCGTAAAGACCAACACGTAGAGCGTTGCCAGTAACAGGCCGGCGCCATTGAAACTGCCCATGGGCACCCAGGGCACCAGCGAGAGTGAGCACATCATCGCCACAACCGCCACCCAGAGTAAGAAGCTGGGGTACCGGGTACGAATACTCACGGTCTTTTGGTATTCCTGACTTGCCAGCGAGTAGGCAGCGAAACCGCCCGAGCCAAGTAGGGCGGCGGCAACGCCGAACCAAGAGGGGACATCGGCCGTAAAGGTGGCGACGATGCAGGTGATTGCCACCGCCAAGGCACCAGCCGGTGCCCACGCCGACTCACGACGCAAGAGCGCGCGCCCAGTGGCGAGGGTTAACACACCGGCCACGATCATGAGGATATAGCCGGTGGGGTTGATGGTGCGCAGCGAGGCGTACGTGCCGACGGTGGTGGCAAACAGCGCGATGCCGGAAGCAAAAATGGGCGGACTCAATGGCGAAATCGGCATCAATCGGCCGGGATTCGCGCGTTCCATGGCGAATTGCGCAATGAGCGCGACGGCAATGAAGGCGACGAAGCGTACCAATGTGAGCGCCGGCACCGAGATCGCGTGCTGAATGAGCATTTGTCCAAAAACAGGATCGAGCCCCCAGAGCGTGACGAGAACCGACGTGGTGCCAATCAGGGTTAATTGTTGCCGACGCGGGCGCAGCCACCACCGGTCGCTTGTGAGGCGCGAACGCAGGTGGGCGTCCATGGCGTCCGCCTCGGCTTGCGTGAGCGACAGACTGGCCCAGAAGCGGCCTCCGCCGTTGCCGCGGAGTTGTTCGGTGAGTCGTTTGGGGTGGAAGGACCGCAACCAGTTCAGCCATCGTCCGGCTTCACCTTCATTCTCCACCGTGAGCGACAGATCCCAAATCTTTGCTGCATGCACGCGCCCACCCAGGGCTGGCGAGAAGAGATTCAACGCCTGCGGAACCGTCATCTTTCCCTCGGCCAGTTGTACGAACAGGTCGGCCAGGCGGACCAGCCCGAGTGCGGCCAGGCCTTCGCCGAACACTTGTGGTTGCAACTCTCCCAGGCCGGGCAGGTTGTGGCGGCGCAGTCCCAGGTCGAGCATGGTGCGGCCCAAGAGAATTTTTTCTTGCTCGGGCGCTTTGGCCAACTCTTGTCTAATGAGTGTGGATGCCAGTCCTGACTCCACATAGTTGAGCCATTCCCGGCCCGCTTCCACGTCGTCGCTAAAAGACACGTCGACGGTATCGCCGTTGGCCAAGGGGGCATCGAGCGCCACGACCTGCCCGTTCACGCGCACTGAAGAAACGTGGATGGCCTGCTCGTTGAACAAGTAAAACGCGGCGTCGAGCGCAGTGGAACCGCTGGGGATCGTGACCGATTGCTCGCTGGAGCCGTAGACCACAATCTCCTCGCCCAGAAGATCGCGCTGCAGGCTCGTCCAGAAGGCCTCACTTTGGTAACTGGTGCCTTCGGCCAGCGGCGAGATGCGTTCGGTCCAGGGCAATTGAGCGATTTCCGTGCCGTCGCCGGTGTGTCTAAAGCAATACATCGCAATCCCCAGGCGATCATATTCATCCATGGCCTCCGTACGAATTTTGCAACGTACCCGGCGGCCGTTTGGCAGGATGATCGTGGTGTGGATGCCTCGATAGCCGTTCACCGAAGGCGTATTGATGTAGTCATCGAAGGTTAGGCGTTGTAGCGGCCAGGCTTGGTGGATTTGACCGAGCACTGCATAGCAGGCGGCCACATCCGGGCACACGAAGATGGCCGTCATCTCGGCTTTGCCGCTGCCGCTCCCCAGGTCGTGGATCACGCGCGTCTTCTCCAGTGACAGGCGGCGGCTGTAAACCCGCACGCCTTTGGGTAGGGTGGGTTTGAGGCGTTTCTCCATGCTGGCTACCACGTCGGTGGCCAGAGTGCTGAATTCTTCGCGCAGGGCTTCAAGCTCGGCAAAGAGTTCGGGCTCTAGTACGGCCATCGACTGCGCGGTCAACTCGTCGCGCAGTTCCTTCATGCTCAGGCGGTCGGCGATCTTCACGATGATGTCGAGTGTCTCGCGGGCAAAGCTCTTCCGGCGTTCGGGCGACAATCCCATCACCGTCGTCATGTTGTGCCAACGATCGACGATTTTAATGACCATGATGCGCACGTCTCCCTGCATAAGTGTGAACATCTTGCGCAACGTTTCGATCTGCTCGTCGTGCGACGGCGACGTGAGGTCGGCGGCGGTCAGCTTGGTCACGCCGTCGATGAGGCCGCGCACCGTCGATCCGAAGGCCGCTTCGATGTCGTTGAGCGTGAGCGGCGTGTCTTCCACCGTATCGTGCAGAAGCGCCGCAATCAGGGTGTCGCCGTCGGCGCCCATGGCAGCCAGCCGTTCGGCGATAGCAATGGGGTGGGTGAAGTACGGCTCGCCCGACTTTCGCTTCTGTCCGTCATGGGCTTTTTCGCCCATCTCAAAAGCCAGCCGAACGCGCGACCGGTCGGATTCCGACAGGTACGGCAGGTGCCCGCTGAAGCTTTCCCAACCCATGATGCTGCATTCTACTCGTCCTCGGCCCTTTTTCTCAACGCTTTGGCAGTAGTTCGGTGACGGCACGTCGAACGCTCTCCAGAATCTCGCCTTGAGGCAGGGCGCGTACCTCCGCCAGGCTGAACCAGCGCAACTCCCGCGCTTCGGCCGGTGCCAATCGCAGCGATTGCTTTTCGTCCATCATTCGGCCGAGGTAGAGAAAGTCGATGTGCTGGTGTGCCGGTTGATCGTGATAAGCGGGAATCTCCTCCAAGAGCAGCGCCAGTGGACGTTGCAGTACGCGCCCCTCGTCGGGGCTGTGCGCATACAGGTCTGGTGTGTAATCGCCGATGATGGCCACGTCTAGGCCGGTTTCTTCTAGGCACTCTCTCCGGGCCGTCTCTTCGGGCGTTTCGCCCTCCTCCACGTGTCCGCCCGGTGGCATCCAACAACCCAAGCGCGTGTGCCACAGCAGTAAGATCCGTCCGTGCGAATCGGCCAAAAGGACGGTGGCAGTGGAGTGTCGTTGCATGTGCCGAGCCTATACCTTTCGTCGGTTTACGAGCGAGGCGTGGTTTCCAGCAGCATCACCTCTGGCCAAGCGAAAAAGCGCGACCGTAGCAACGATTCGCCAGCGCCTCGCGTAACAGCCAACTGCGTTCGGTTGCCAACGGCAAACACGCCCTGGTCGTACTTGCGGCCCAGGCGGCCTGGCACGGGTCCAATCGGGCCGTACCAAGGCAGACGAATCTGACCGCCATGCGTGTGGCCAACAGTGACCAGGTGGGCCCGAGTGCTGAGCGTATCTAAGAGGATGTCCGGTTGATGGGCCAATAAAATGAGTGGTCGATCGGCCGGTACGCCCGTCAACGCCTGATCCAAATTGCTGTGACCTGACCAAATGTCGTCCACGCCAGCGATGGCGATTGAAGTGTCACCCAGTCGCACGGTGGTGTGCTCATTGCGCAGGACGCGGATGCCGAGCGATTCGAGCGTCTCCGACACGGCATCGCTACGATCCTGGCGCGTGACCGGCGTGGCCATGTCGAGCTGTAGGTAGCGGCCAGCGTCGTGATTGCCCGTCACGGCAAAGACTCCCAGTGGTGCTGAGAGCGCCTGGAGTGGGGCGAGGTCGGACAAATCGCTTTCTTCGCTAAATGTGAGGTCGCCGGCAATCAGGATGATGTCGGGCAGCTGATCGTTGGTCGTATCTACTAATCGACGCACAAAGGCGGCGTCCTTGTACGGGCCAACATGGATATCCGCCAGCAGTGCGATCTTCAGGGGTTTCGCCGTGGGGAAGGGGACAGATTGGCGAGTGACAATGATGATCTGCGGTTCAATGAACGAGCCGTAGGCCACGGCCATGCAGCTCAACAGACAGACGGCACCAAGCATCCTCAATGGTAGTCGCGACCACCAACGGCTCTTTGGGTGTTGTTTGATCCAGAGGTGACAGAGCAAAGAGACGGCCGCCGGCGCCGCCATGGCAATGAGTAAGACGAGATCCCAGCCAAAGACGGACGGTTCAAGGAGAAACATGTCGCGGGAGGCGCGGTGTGAGGCGCACTCTACTGATCTTGAGACGCTCCGCAAACCGACGGCGCCATGGGATGTCGCTCTTGTCGCCCTCGGCTCAGAGTGGTTGGCGCTTCAAGTAGAAGTCCGGCGGCAAATCGTAGTCGTTCGTACCTGGGTGATAGCCGAATGTCAGGCCTGTCCCGGGAAGCAGCCACAGATCGCCCAGGCGGTGCGCCGCGCAGTTGCCGGAAGATTTAGCCGGCTTACCTTGTCCGTCGGTCCCACCGTAAGCTGCGCGAAAGCAGCGATCAAACTCCGCCTCTCCAGTGACGGCATAGCCATCTTCGTCAATTACGAATGCCCTGGGGATAAATGATCGATCGAGTAGTTCAGGCTCGCCGTAAGGCAGTTGGCCGGTGATGGCCAAACTGCTCATTGCCAACCCCGCCGTCACGGCCACGGCGGCGACGGCAAAGATGACGCGCGAAACCATTGCGCTGTTAGGAGGCGGTGTTGGCCGAAGGCTTCGGCGCAGCCTTCTTGGGAGGAGTGCTGCGCTTATTGGGGGCACTTCGACGTGAGGAGCTGCTGGCCGCAGGAGCCTGCACCGATACCTTTGGTGGTGTCGGCCGGTCGGCGGTGGGTCGGCGGGCGGGTTGGCTGGAGCTGGCGGGTTTCACGCCCGTACGCGACGAAGCCGAGCGCGCCGTGGGCGGCGGCAGGCGACGGTCCGAAGGGTTTGGTTGATTGTTTGAGCAACCAACAAGAGCAAGGGTCATGGCCGCACAGGCGGACCAGAGGGCAAGCGTCTTCGAGCGGGAGGAGTGCATGACTGCCAGCATGTCCGCATGAGGAAAGGCCGGCAACGCCTTCGTGGTGCGCCAGCCTCTTCCCTGTGGTCCAATCGCGGATCTATCGGTCTCTGTTACTTCTTTTTCAACATGTCCTTCAAGTACCGGCCGGTGTGGCTGCGTTCGGCCACGGCAATGGCCTCCGGCGTGCCGACGGCAACCACCTCGCCGCCTTCATCGCCGCCTTCGGGGCCAATGTCCACGATGTAGTCGACCGATTTGAGCACGTCCAGATTGTGCTCGATGACGAGCACGGTGTTGCCCTTGTCCACCAGCCGTTGCAGCACGTCGAGTAGCAATTGGATGTCTTCAAAATGAAGGCCGGTCGTGGGCTCGTCGAGAATGTAGAACGTGGAGCCCGTAGCGCGCTTGAGCAGTTCGGTTGCCAGTTTGACGCGTTGCGCCTCGCCGCCGGAAAGCGTCGTGGCGCTCTGTCCCAGGCGCAGGTAGCCCAGGCCAACGTCGGAGAGGGTTTGGAGTTTTTTCTGCAACACGGGAATGGCGGCGAAGAATTCGCACGCCTCCAAAACCGTCATGTCGAGGGCCTCGGCGATGGTCTTTCCCTTGTATGTCACCTCGAGCGTCTCGCGGTTATAACGCTTGCCCACGCAGACTTCGCAGGTGACGAACACATCGGGCAGGAAGTGCATCTCGATGCGCTTGGAGCCATCGCCCTCACACTCCTCGCACCGTCCTCCTTTCACGTTGAACGAGAAGCGTCCCGGCGAGTAGCCACGCAACTTCGCCTCCGGCGTGCCCGCGAAGAGATCGCGAATGTCGGTAAAAATACCGGTGTACGTCGCGGGGTTGCTGCGCGGCGTGCGGCCGATGGGGGATTGGTCGATGACGATGGCTTTGTCGAGGGCTTCAAGGCCGTCGATGGAGCCGACATCCTGTGGCTTCGTGTGGGCCTTATTCAATACGCGTAGCAACTCCGGAGCCAGAATGCCGTGGATTAGACTCGATTTGCCCGAACCCGAAACGCCCGAGATGCCGATGAAGGTGCCAAGCGGCAGGCTCACGTCGACGTGGCGCAGGTTGTGGTGGTGGGCATCTTTAATTTCGATCTTCTTGCCGTTGCCCTCGCGGCGCTTCTTCGGCGGCACGATGGCCTTCTTGCCGCTCAGATATTGAGCAGTCACCGAATTGGACTCTTTGATCAGTTCTTGCGGCGAGCCCTGGGCCACGATGGTGCCGCCGTACTTGCCGGCTCCCGGGCCGATCTCAATGAGATGATCGGCGGCCATCATGGTTTCTTCGTCGTGTTCCACCACCAGCACGGTATTGCCAAGATCACGCAGGTTGGTGAGCGTGCCGATGAGGCGCGAGTTGTCGCGCTGGTGGAGGCCGATGCTCGGCTCGTCGAGCACGTAGAGCACGCCCTGTAGCGCCGAGCCGATTTGCGTGGCCAGACGGATGCGCTGCGCCTCGCCGCCCGAGAGCGTGGAGGCCGAGCGCGAGAGCGTCAGGTAGGTGAGGCCCACGTTCTCCAAGAAGTCGAGGCGCGCCAAAATCTCCTGCAGCACCTTCTTTACGATGGCGTATTCGTAGGTGGAGAGACTCTGCTTGCCTTTGTTCTCGGGTAGCAGCGCACTGAAGAACTCGTGCAACTGGATCACGCTGAAAGCGGTGGCATCCACGATGTTCTTATTGCCCACCGTCACGCCGAGTACTTCTTTCTTCAGACGTTGGCCGCCGCAATCGCCGCATGGCAGTTCCAGCATGTACTCCTCGATCTGCTGGCGCACGTAACTGCTGTCGGTCTCGCTGTGGCGACGCTCTAAATTCGGGATGACGCCTTCGTACGTCGTTTTGTAGGAGCCTTCAAACGCACGCGTCCCCACTTCCACCGAGAGTGGGTGCGGGTAGCCGTGCAAGATGATGCGCTGGTGCTCCGGTTTGAGATCTTTCCAGGGCAGATCCATGCCGAATCCCACCTCTTTTGCGAGCGCTTGCAGTAGCTGCATCATGAAGCCCATGCGGCTGGCCGAGGTGGCCCAGGGGTGAATGGCGCCTTCGTTAAGCGTCAGATTCTTATTCGGGATGATCGCGTCTTCGTCCACGCGGAGCAGCGAGCCTAAGCCGTGGCACGTGCCGCAGGCGCCGTGTGGCGAGTTGAACGAGAAGCTGCGCGGTTCGATTTCCGGAATGCTCGTGCCGGGATGGTCGAAGCAGACGAAGTTCTGCGAGAAGCGCAGGGCCTCTTCGCTGTCGGCATCGAGCACGATCATGCGGCCTTCGCCCTTGCGCAGCGCCAATTCCACCGAGTCGGCCAGGCGGGTGCGGTTTGGGTTCACGCCGCCCTCCTTTGGGGCCAGGTCGCGCACGGCCAGGCGGTCCACCACAATCTCGATCGTGTGGGCCTTCTTGGGGTCCAGCGACACTTCCTCATCCACCGTCACCACCTTGCCGTCGATGCGCATGCGCACGAAGCCCTCGCGGCGGATGCTGTCGATGATCTTCTGGTGCTCACCCTTGCGACCATCCACGAGCGGTGCCAAGAGGTAAATCTTCTTACCGTCGGGCATCTTGCTGATGGTCTCGACGATCTCGCTGGAGGTTTGGCGCTTGAGCGGCTTATTGCATTCGGGACAGTGCACCTTGCCTACCTTCGACCAGAGTAGGCGCATGTAGTCGTAAATCTCCGTTACCGTGCCCACGGTGGAGCGCGGGTTGCGGGGCGCGGTTTTCTGATCGATGGAAATGGCGGGGCTCAGTCCCTCGATGGAATCCACGTCGGGCTTTTCCATTTGGGCGATGAACTGGCGGGCGTAGGCCGAGAGGCTCTCCACGTAGCGGCGCTGACCCTCGGCGAAAATGGTGTCGAAGGCGAGCGACGATTTGCCCGAGCCGGACACGCCGGTAAACACCGTCAGTTTCCCGCGGGGAATGGTCACGTCGATGTTCTTGAGGTTGTGCATCTTGGCACCGCGCACGACGATTTTGTCCATAAACGGGATTTGGGGAACACGAAAAACGGCCGCGGCGTCGCGCCGGGCGCGCCTGGAAGCGTACAGATTCCGAAGAGTTTTGTCCAGGGTTCTAGGCCAGCAATCAATCTGAGGCTACAGTCGGCGTATGTTCACCGGAATCATCGAAACCGCCGCCGAGGTGCTGGAGCGCACCGACCACTCCCTCCTTATTAGGCGACCGGAGTTTTTCACCGATGTCGCCCTGGGCGGCAGCATCGCCGTGGCCGGCGCCTGCCTCTCGGCCGTGCGCATTGCGGCCGATTCGATTGGCTTCGACGTGGTGCCCGAGACGTTCGCCAAGACCTCGCTCGGCCGGCTCCAGAAAGGGGACAAGGTCAACCTGGAGCGGTCCATGCTCGCCGGTGCCCGCTTTGAGGGGCACGTGGTGCAGGGGCACGTTGAGGGCGTGGGCCAGGTGGTCGACAATCGCGATTTCGGCCCGGGCCAGGGCTGGAAGCTGATCGTGACAGTGCCCGCCACACTCGTGCCGGCCGTCGTCCCCAAAGGGTCCATCGCCCTGGATGGCGTCTCGCTCACCGTCGCCGCCATCGAGGGTGATCTCTGCACCATCGCGCTCATCCCGCACACCCTGGAAGTGACCACGCTCGGCGTCCTCAAGCCCGGCGATCCCATCAACATCGAGACCGATGTGATGATGCGCGGGCTCCGGCGTCTGCTGGAAACGATGAAATAAGAGGGGACGCCAGCGGTCGTACACTGCAAGGCCCAACGATTGAACAACAAAAATGTTCAAAGTATTCTCCGTGTACCCCTTCCTTATGACGCACTCTCTCCGCCTGGTTGCCCGTGGCCTTACTAGCGCCCTCATCTCCCTTGCCTTGATTGCGCCGGCCTCGGCCGCGCTCTTTACCGACGTGCCCGATGGCAGCCTCTACCAAGGCGCCGTCGAAGGTTTGACCCTCCAGGGTATCGTCAACGGCTACGCCGATGGCACGTACGGTCCGCGCAAGCCAGTGAACCGCGCCGAGTTTCTCCAGCTCCTGTTCCGCGCCGCGCGTTTGCAGCAGTCTAATGATCGTCTCTGTTTTGCCGACGTGCCAAACAATGCCTGGTTTGAGGCCGCGGTTTGTACGGCCAAGTCGCTGGGCATCGTGGGCGGCTACCCCGACGGCACGTTTAAGCCGTCCCAGCAGGTGACCCGTGGCGAGGCCATGAAGATGCTGTCACTCGCGTTTCAACTGCCTTCGGCCGCATCAGTCTCGGTGGGGCAGTACACCGATGTCCCGCTCGATCGTTGGGATGCCCCTTTCATTTCCCTCCTCGTCGAACGTGGAGTGCTGCCGCTGACCGGCCAAGAGTCGACCACCGCCTTCCACTCCGAGTGGGCGCTCACCCGCGGCGACGCGGCGTTGCTGCTCTGGGGCACGCTGCAGTCGCTCCAGCGCTTGCCGTTGTCGTCGTCGAGCAGTGACGTTTCGGTCTCTAGCGAGTCGAGCGATGCGTCATCTTCTTCCTCCGAAGAGTCATCCGTCTCCAGCGCTCCTTCTTCCACATCGTCTTCTTCCAGGTCGTCACGATCGTCGTCTTCGAGCGCGGCGAGTTCGACATCTTCGGCCACGATCGCGACCGTCGTCGTGCCGTTTACGAAGGAGGGATCTGCCACGCGCCGCTCGCCGGCGCTCTATCGCTTCACACTCGATGCCAAGAAGACCGTCGCGTTCGATGTGAAAAAGATCGGAGATGCCGTCGAAGTGCCCACCTGTCGTCTCTTCCGCCTGCGCGATGACGGTATTTCCAACGAGTACTACTTTGGCACCAAGTCCGCAGGGAGCTGTCTTCTGAAGGTGGCTCTTGGCGCCGGCGATTACCAGCTCGAAGTCACCGCGCGCGACGCGACGTCGTTCTCCGTCACAGCCACCGAGGCCAAGAGCGACGGCAACGACGGCTTCGGAGAAGCGGCCACGCTGCGCTTCAGCGGCACGGGCATCCGTGGCTCTATCGGCAACACCGACTACGGTCAGTACTACGTCTTCAAGGTGGCGGAGGAAAAGAAGATGACGGTTGCGCTCGTCTCCGATGACGCGCTGGAATGTCTTATTTTCCCGGGCGACGACGTTGAGCTGGCAAGCTTCGAGGGGCCCATCTGCAATCATCCGTACCAATTCACCAAGGGGACGTATACCGTTTGGATTGGCCATGATCCCATTGGTGTCACGCGTTCAACGTTCAGTCTCCGATTGGAATAATTCTCCGTCTTTGCTGGCATGATCGCACTTATGTACCGTTACAACAGTACAAAGTGCGATCATTCATATCATCACAGTTTCTAAACTGCGCCGCACAATTCAATTCACAGTGCGCGTGGATTTCGTAGAATTGAATCCGCTTTACCATTTCTTTCCCCCTCCAAAAATGGTTAAGAAGAAGGCTGCGAAGAAGAAGGTCGTGAAGAAGAAGACGACCGCCAAGAAGAAGAAGGCCAAGAAGAAGTAAGCACTCTTCAGATCCTTACGTAACGCCGTCGCGCAAGTGACGGCGTTTTCGTATCTGCCGATTACGGCCATTAGCCTAACTGCAGAAGTGCTATACTGCCGTTCGCATGGGTACCGACGTTCGTTCCTACAACATTTACTCGGAGCAAGAAGCGCCCTACATGCGCTGGTTCCAGCGCGTGCGCGAAAAGATCTTCGCCCCATTTTTACAGCTTTGCCAGTGGCTGGGGGTTGGCCCCTTTACGCTCTCGCTCTTGAGCCTCTTTAGCATGGCCCTACTTCCGCTTGGCCTCTATCAAGGTCGGCCAGTGCTCGTGCTGCTTGCGTTCGTGCTTCACATGTTCTTCGACGGAACCGACGGTGCGCTCGCGCGACGCCTCGGTCAAACCTCTGCCCGCGGTGCCTACGTGGATGTGGTGGTGGATCATCTCGCACTCATCATTACCGTGCTTGCGCTCCAGTGGTACGGCATCGGCAGTCCTTTCTGGGTCATGCTGTATGCCGCCAGTTATCTTCTGCTCGTGGTGCACCTGCTCATCTTGAACATTCGCGGCACGCCGCCGTCCATCCCCGTCATTCGCAGTCGCTACCTCATGTTCCTGGCCGTCGTGCTGCTCCAGTTCGGCGTGTTGAGTATCGAGTACTTCGATCTCTTCTTCCAGGTGGCGGGCATCTATCATGGGGGCGTCATGATCATCTACTTCTTCCTACTCGGATGGAGCCTGCCCTCCTAATCGTCGCGGCGGCCATCGTGGCGTACGGTCCCGCCTACGTCGCCAATATGGCGCCGCCCCTGGCCAAATCGCTGCGGTTGCCTGGCGCGCAGCCCATCTGGCCGCGCCGCCTCGGCACCCACAAAACCTACCGCGGCCTCATTGCGGGCATCGGCGCCGGCGCCGTCACGGGCGCGCTCCTGCATTGGCTCGGCTTGGGCTGGTACGCCGCGCACGATGTGGCCGAGTCGGCTGTCATCGGCGGCGTCATCGGTCTGGCGGCCATGGTTGGCGATGCCCTCAAGTCGGCGGCCAAGCGCGCGGTTGGCGTGCAGGCCGGTCAACCGTTTGTCCCCTGGGATCAGATCGACTTCGTCATTGGTGCATCATGTGTGATGTTGCCGCTCGGCATCGCCGATTGGTCGGTGGCACTCGCCGCACTCATCATCACCCCAGTGTTGCACCTGCTCGTGAACGTGGGTGCGTATCTGTTGGGCCTGAAAGACGTGTGGTGGTGACGCTTAGTTGGCGCGCGAGGATGTATCGCCAAGATGGAGTTCGATCATCGCGTCGCTGGGTGGCGTATTCGTTTCGGGCCTCGTGGCGTTCTGCAGTAACACGTACGCCAAGCCGACGATGACGATGATGGCGACAATGGCTACGAGCGCCGTGATACCGCCAGAATTGTTTTGTTCCATACTGAAACGGGGAGGGAAATGATGCTCCTAAGACGGGCTGCTGCCATGGTTCTTACCACAAACAACCGCCCCCGCAGGCGGGGGCGGTTGGCGCGTTGTGATTCAGGACGATTGAATGGGGAGAGTCTTGGAGGTCGCAGTGCCGATTTCGCGCTTCTGAATGGTGACCGTCAGCTTGCCGTTCTTCAGGCGGCAGGCGATATCTTTTTCCTGTATGCCGCTTGGCAGGGTGAGTCGTCGGTAGAAGTTGCCTTGCGTCGTCTCGCGTCGGTGCCAGGTCTTTCCTTTTTCTTCTTTCTCTTGCTCCATGCGTCCTTCGATGACGAGCGAGTCACCTTCGAGACGGACGGCGACGTCCTTTGGGTCGTAACCCGGCAGGTCGGCCGCAATTTGAAGCTCCTGATCGGTCTCGGCAATATCGACGCCGGGCACGGCGAGTGGGCCGTGTTCGCGGAAGAGTCGCATGGGTTCCCAGAACGACTCGTCGAAGAGTTGGTTCATGGCATCGCGCAGGGTGATTGCCCGCGGCGATGTCTCTTGTCTGCCGTTGATCCATGGCATGAGCTGCATAGATGAAAGGGGAAAAGAGGGATAAAAAGAGAGGTCAGTGCGCGCGTCACTGTCCTCTGAAAGAACGTTTAGCACTCAGGAGTGTAGAGTGATAAATAACTCCTGTCAAGTGGTGTGCTTATTTGTTTTAGACTGGTTTCTTTAATGGTGCGGCCGGCAGGAATTGAACCCACGACCCCTTGGTTCGAAGCCAAGTGCTCTATCCAACTGAGCTACGGCCGCACCGTGGCGTAGCATAGTCCAGGCGAGGGCGGCGTGCAGGCTTTTTCGGGGACCTGGCGGCCAAGCTGAGTGGGGCGTGCTTTTGGTGACCGCCGGCCTTTGCTAGCATGACGGCATGTTCCTGCTGGACGAAGACGACGAACTGCCGAGCCAGTCGACCACGGAATACTTCAACCGCGCCGACCACGGCAAGCAGCACCACTTGGAGCGCAAGGCCGCGGCCAAGGGGCAGTTGTTGCAGTTGCAGCGCGAGGCGCTGCGGGGTCAGATTGCCAAGGGCGATCTGACTGCCGCCGAACAACGCGACCGCGACGACAAGCGTGCGGCCGAGCGTGCGGCCGAAGAAGCCGCGGCCAGCGATGCCAAGACGGGCACCAAATCTGCCGCTCAACAAGCCCAGGAGCAGGTGCTGGAGGCGCAAGATGTGCAGACGTCCGATCAGCTGGTGCAAGACGCCAAACGCGCCGCCGCCGTCGAAAAGGCAGCGGGAGAGGAATATCAGCAGGATTTGGGTTGAGCCTTGGCGGCGTGAAGCGTACTTGCTACCATCTTCGGGCTTGCCGCCCGGTTTTGGGGTCGGCGGGCGACGGTATTGGGGAGTCGCCAAGTGGTAAGGCAACCGCCTCTGGAGCGGTCATACGGGGGTTCGAATCCCTCCTCCCCAGCCAACCTGCGCGCTTCGGTTGGCAGGCCAACTGCCTGCCACACCTTTTGCGTATGGCGCAGGTTGTCCCCCGAAGCTTCCGCAGAAGCGCAGGGGGACGTATGATGATCTGCTATGTGGTTTGTCTACATCTTACGCAGTTCCCAGGACGGCAATATCTATATTGGTTCTACCAATAATCTGGAATGACGACTGACGCAACACAACAATGGTGAATGCATTTCGACATCGAAGAGACTGCCAATAATCCTGGAGTCCTACATTGCCCTGAGGTCAGAAGGGCAAGCCCGGTCTTTGGAGCGCTACTTTAAATCGGGATCCGGCGCTGCCATTCTGAAAAAGAGAGTATTGCAAGCCGAATAGCCAACATGGGCACGCGACCGTGCTGTTCTTTGGGGCCTTTCACTTCCAGTCCATCAATACCTCAAATCGTCATTGCACCAACTCCCGCAGCAGGGGCGATAATCTCAGTCCACTCGCTACGGCGCTCCATACAGACGCTGTACTCTGGTGAGTTCCCGCCTACGCATAGCTTCGGCGGTTGCAGAGATGAGGTACGCCGCGAGATGGAACACCTCATCCCACCTGCAAGAGCGAGGCACGAATCGATGATATCAAAAAACCCCCGCGCAAATGTCGCGGAGGTGAGGGTAGGTTCAGGACTTCCGGGCGGCAGCGACCCCGATGACCGGATTGCAGTCGTCTTCCCAGCTGTGGTCGATGAAGAGGCCTCTGACACCGAAGGAGCCGACTTTAATGGCGAGGATGTCCCCAAATTTATCCGAGACCTTGTCGACGCAGTGCACGTAGCGATCTGGCAAGAGACGCTTGCCAGTCAACAGTGCGTTGATGACGAGAAACGTGGCGACGCTACGCGTTGAGGCCACTTCTTCGTCGGCAGTCAGAAGCTTCTCCTGATCGACGAAGGTCTTGTTGAAGGAACCTTCGACCGGAATCCGGAGAGTCCGCTCCTGCGGAGTATCCTCGCGCCTGGCCCAGATGTATTGGTCGTACCAGCCTTGGTCGCAAGCGAGCTTTTTCTGCCTGACCACCGGAAGGTTGCGCAGCACGACGAGCGGAATGCCGGGGTCGAAGAACCGGTAGACTCCATTCTCGCACTGGACGCCCTTCTCGACGGCTGCCATCAGGAGGGCCTGCATCGCGTTGTCCTCTTCGGCCGCGATCTGGGCTTTGCTGTTGATGGCGTCGATGATGCACCTCATGACACTTGCATCTTCAATCGCTTGTTGCAGCATGACAGCGGTTCCGCCTTGCCTTCCAAATGCGCAGACCCACTCGTGAGCCAGACCGAGAGAAATGTCACCGGAATTCAGTTGTTGCGCACGACTCATGGTCGCACACTCCCTTCAGATGAATACCGAATCGTCGGTTGCGGCTGCCTCAGAAATGAGACAAGCACTCTATGTACGTGCAATACGCAGAGCGCTTGTCTCTCGTGAATCTTACCAATGTTCTGAAAGTACATCTTAATGTAAAATAGCAATATAATTTATATTTGTCAATTTTAGAACAATAGAGGTTTCTCGGCTTATGGAAGACAAATTAAATATGCAATGCTACAATTCCTTCTCGGTGGCAATCTCTTTGTGCAGCCATCCCACCCACCATCACCAACGTCAATCTATCTGCTACGCTCTGGTCGCGAACCGCCATGAACGTGGCTACTTGTCTGCCATGACCCTCCTCCTCGACTACCTCTCCCTCTTTCGGCCCCGCTACCACTTGCCGTTCTTCACGGTGGTGATTACGTCCTTGGTGTTTGGCACGCTGCCGTTCGCTCTCACGGTGCTGCGGCTTCTTGGGCTCTACGTGTCGTTTTGCCTCTGCCTCTACGGTGCGCTCTACACCATTAATGGCATTGTGGATCGTGCGCTCGATGCTGCGCACCCGCGTAAGTGTAATCGCCCCTTTGCCGCCGGGCGCATTCGCCCCCGGGACGGGTGGATCTTCGCGGCGGCACTGCTGGCGCTTGCGTTCGGCAGTGGCTGGTTCTGGTTCGGCCCAGGCGTGGTGGCGCTCTATGTTGCCTTCATGGCGATCAACGTGCTCTACACCTTTGTCCTCAAGACTCTTCCGTACCTGGAGATCGTGGCCAATGCCGCCACGCACCCGCTGCGCATGGTGTTGGGCCTGACGGTGGCCGCTGGCGTGGTGCCCTGGCCGTTAGTGACCGGGTTTTTCTGCCTGGCGATCGGCGCCTCTACCATGCGTCGCGTCATCGAGAAGCAGAACGGCGAAGAGGACGGCCGACCCGTGCTCCGTCGTTACACGTTTGGTCAGCTGCGCACGGTGAATGTGGTCGTGTCTCTGGCGCTGCTGGGGCACCTGCTCATTGCCTGGCCGCACGATGCTGGCTGGCTCGCCCTCTTCTTCGGCCTCCATTTTCTAGTGGCCTTCGTGGGGCCGCGTACGCGTGCGGCACAGTGGCTCTTAGGGTAAAAGATCCGCACTGGCCAGCCAGGCCTGCGCCTGTGTCCGGTATCGACGACAGGTGACGCTGGCTGGCCTGATGCGGCGTGAGAACGATTACTTCTTCATGCAACAGCCGTCCACGCTCCAGCGGCCGCTGCCCAACGCGAGCAGGCAGAGGAACGCCGCCAAGTAGACGAGGGCCAGTTCGCCGCGGTTCTCAATGGGCAGGATGCCGGCCTCGGCGCCGCTGGCATGCTGCACGTAGGCGCCCACCATGATGATGAGCGAGCCGAGAGCGGCCCACTGCGTGAGGAAGCCCGCCATGATGGCGATGCCACCGATGAATTCGGCAGCGCCGATGAAGAGCATGAAACCTTCGCTCATGTCGCGGTCCATCAGGCCGAGTTTCTGGGCACCGTGCCATAAAAAGAGGAAGCCGATCAGCACGCGGAAGGCCGTGTAGCAGGCGTCCTTCAGAGAGGACGGGAGCGGCAGGGCGATCATGGAGAGGAAGGGGAAGGAGAAAAGAGTCTGGAGCATACCATGCCCCACCAATTGGACAGCGCTCGCCGTCCCCATAGAATCAAGGGTATGAAACCCTCCTCCCTCCTGCTGCTCTTCATCATTGCCGTCGCCATTGCTGTTGCGATCTACAGCAAGAAGCCCTTGCCCCCTAATAACGTCGCCTACAGCTACGCGTGTGCCGATGGCTCCACGTTCCAGCTCATCACTGCCGATGATCTCTCAGCCATTCGTCTCTCGCCCAACGGCACGGCCACTTTCAGCGATGCGGTCTTACTGGCGCAGTCGGGTGCCAGCGCCCGTTACCGCGGCGGCAATCTATCGTTCGTCGGCAGCGGCGAGACGGTGGCGCTTACCTTCAGCGGCTCCACGCTGCGTTGCCAGCCTCAGCTGGTGCCCGGCCAGGCTCCCCTCAACTGGGGCGATGCCAAGGCGGGAAGCGGCGAGCAAATCGATGCCTTCCAAGCGGCGCCTCTGTCTAACGAGTGATCCGCGACCGTTTGTGCCGTCGTGGTCCGTGATGGTCGCTCTTCATTGCAGCGGCACGCTCCGCTGCAGGCCGACGCTCCGACATCTTCCGGCCTGGTCTTCAACCTGCTTCGCTGGCTAGTCGAGGTAGAATCGCACCATGCATCATCCTCTTTCACCCCGCACCCGTTCCACCGTTGGCGAGGCGATCATCGTCGTCTCGGTGGTGGCAGGATTCTTCTGGCATTTTTCGCAGAACCGCATCGTTCCGCAAGATCTCTGGCTCTACGCGTTGTTCCTTTGCGGTATTGTCGGCTTCTACTTTGCTCTGTTGTTCGCCCGCATGCTCTTCTTTTGGATGACAGGCGGCGACCAGTGCTACGCCTTCGATAGTGACGGCCGTGAATGGCAGCCCTCGGCTCCGGTGCGCAAGCGCCCCGAGGAAGGCGGAAAGAAAAAGTGACGTCGTTCGTCTCCTCTCCCATGAAGATCACCAAGTATGGCCACTGCTGCCTGCTCGTAGAGGAGGCCGGTGCTCGCATCCTCATCGACCCCGGCGCCTTAACCGAGGGGAAGCATCCCGTGGAGGGAATCGACGTGGTGCTCATTACGCACGAGCACTTCGATCACTGCCATGTGCCGTCGGTGGCGGCCGTGCTTGCGGGCAGTCCCGCCTGCAAGGTGTATACCATTCCCGCCGTGGGCGATTTACTCGCCAAAGAAGGAGCGCTCCACTCGCTCATCGCGCATGGGCAGTCGGTACAGGAGAAGGGGGTGCTCATCGAGGCGGTGGGTGAGAAGCACGCCGTTGTCCACCCGGATATCCCGCAGGTCGGCAATGTCGGCTTCTTTATTGCGGAGCGCTTCTTTTATCCGGGCGACGCGCTCACGCGCCCGGGGCGTAGTCCCGAGATTCTTGCCCTGCCCGTGGCCGCACCTTGGCTTAAACTTTCCGAAGCCGTGGACTACGCACGTGCTTTGAAGCCGAAGCATTGTTTTGCCGTGCACGACGGCATCATCGCTCCGGAACTGCGGACCAGGTTGGGCGGCGATATGATCGCCAAGTTGCTGCCCGGTATCGTCGTGCGCCAGCCGCGCGACGGTGAACCTATGGAGTTCTGATGCGCGCCTTTCATTTCATGCTGCTGGCCATCCTACTTGCCCTCGCTGCCTGTACGTCCGCGCCTTCTGCGCTGCCGCCGACGGTTTCGACGGGTGCGGTTGTACCCATGTCAGTGTCGTCGACGTCTGCGCAGGCACCGGTGATTGAGACATTGCCATCGGAGTTGAGCATTCCGCATTTTCGTCGGATGACGCTCGTGGGCACTGGGCTCGATCTGTATGACGTGCTCGACGACAATGCCGCCTACACACGCTACGCCGTTCGCTACCTCAGCAACCGTCTCGTCATTACGGGCATCATGAACATCCCCAAGGGGGCCGGTCCTTTTCCGTTGCTTGTCTTCAACCACGGCTACATCGCGCCGTCGGTCTATACCCAGGGGCGTGGTCTAAAGCGTGAACAGGACTACATGGCCCGTGCCGGCTTTGCCGTGCTTCATACCGACTACCGCGGGCACGCCGGTTCCGATCCCAGTCCCATGACCGACGATGTCTACGACGGCAACCTGGAGTACGCCATGGACAGTGCCAACGCGGTCGCGGCTGTGCGCGCCGCCAATCTGCCGGCGGTCGACGCCTCGCGCGTGGGCATGCTTGGACATTCGCTTGGCGGCGGCGTGACGTTGGCCGTGCTGACGGGTCGCCCCGACTTAGTCTCGGCCGCTGTGCTCTACGCCCCGGTGAACGCCTCGGTGTGGGAGAACTTCACGCGTTGGCGCAGCGAGCGCGACGAAGGTGACCGCACGCTGGCGCGGTTCGGCACGCCCGAAACGCAGCCCGAAACATGGGCGCGCCTCTCACCACGTACGTACCTGGCCGACATTCGCGCGCCGGTGCTGCTCTTTCAGGGTAGTGTCGATGCCGACGTGCCCAAGGCCTGGTCGGACGGACTGGCGGCCGATTTGGCCGCCGCCGACCGCGACATCGAGTATGTGGAATACCCTGGCGAGGGGCATGAATTCGGCCCGCGCTGGAGTGACTTTATGGCGCGTTCGGCGGAGTTTTTCCGGCGTGAACTGGCTGTCACGCCGCCCGCAGCGGTGCCGGATATGCCCTAAGGGCTCGCCTTCGCTATCGGCGGGATCTGGCTATAAATACCAATATGTGGTATAATTTGGTGAAATGCACCAATACCCACGTCTCTGCTTCCTTGGCATCTCGTTCATTGCCGCGTACGCGTTGTTTCATTTTGGCATGCTCGATTGGTTGCAGTCCTTGGGCCGCTTTGGCTACTTGTCGGTTTTCATTGCCGGGCTGCTCTTCAGCTTCGGGTTCACGACGCCGTTTGCCATCGCCACGTTCGTGGAGATCTCTAGCTTCGTGCACCCGGTGCCGGCCGCGCTCATTGGCGGCCTGGAATAGTGCCCGAGTCGAGTCGAGTTCC
>CAZYNU010000012.1:0-29061 GCA_964648045.1 uncultured Candidatus Peribacteria bacterium | reverse complement strand
CCGGGGGTGAAGGGGCACGAAGGATATTTCCTCCTTCGGGAGGGGTGACATAACCAAGCATAACCATGGAGGTGGGCTCGGCGCGCCAGCGCTTTTGGGTACTTTTGGCGCGTTGCCAAAAGTACCAATCGTTCGATTAGCACCAACCTAAAGACAGAAAGTTACCCAGACATGGAGAAAACCCCCTTGCAAGACCAATCCCCTTCTATTACTCTGCCTCCACCTTATGGCTATTTACGCCGTCCGCCGTCCCGAAGAGAGCAACGACCGCCTTCAGCAGCGCTTTAAGCAGCAGGTGCAAAAGAAGGGCCTCGTGAAGCTCGTTCGCGTCCGCAATATCAAGCAAAAAAAGCGCAGCCAGCGCCTGCAGCGTCTCCGCGCTCTCAAGCGCGAGGAGTACCGCACGGAGAACCGGAAGAACAAGTTCTACAGCCACATGTGATCAACAAGCGGCCGATAGGCCGCTTTTTTGTGCCTGCCCGTGCGTAGACCGCTGGAGCGACTCGTCTGCTATCGTAGCCTCAAAACAGTGACTACCTGGAACCCCCGCGCCGGCCTCTATTACTGGGCCGGACCCGGCACCGTTCGGATGACGAACTTGAAGTTCTTCAATCCAGCCATCGACGAGGCAGCCTTTGAACGTGCGTATGACAAGTCCGTTTTGGAGACACTCCAGAGCACACTCGGCCTAACCGACGCCTGGGTGACGTACTCTTGGGGCTTCTCCGACCGCACCGAGCGTGAAGATCGCCAGTGGCTGCGCGCGCGACTGCCAAATTTTCAAGCCCTCGGCATCAAGACACACGCCTACGTGCAGGGGCCAAACGTGGTCACCGCCGATTTCAGCCACGATCTCCTCTGTCGCGACCGCCACGGCCAACCGATCCCCTATCACCGCGGACGCCACCTCACCTGCCCGCTTAACCCGCGTGCCCGTGCTCTACTGATCGATCGAGTCGAAGCCGCCGCCCGCGAAGACGTGGATGGCGTGTTTGTCGACAATTTCTTCTTCGGCAAGTTCCCCCTGCCCACATGGGGCATCACGCCGTTTTTCGGTTGCGCCTGCGCCCACTGCCGCCTGGCTTTTTGGGGCAAGCGATCCAATGTGCCCACTTGGCTACAACTCGACGACCCGCTGACCGCCGATTACCTGGCCTTCCGCACGGAGACGATGGGCCAGCTTGCGGTCGATTTAGCCGCCATATGCCGTCGATACGGCAAACTCTACGGTTCCAATGGCCTCGACCTAGGGCTCGATCCACGCCTGTTCTACGGCTACGACCCCCAGTCTCTCGCTCGGGCGCAGTCCTACCTTCTCACCGAGAACTTCAACCACCCTTCACGGGGCCGGACCAATGCGCACCTGAAAGCCTTCACAGAACTCGGCGTGCCCCTGGCCACGGTGAGTTACGTGCAATCCATCGGCCGCCATGCCGCACTCACTCAGCGCGACATCGACGGCGCATTCAGCGATGCCGTGCGCACCCGCACGCTCCCGGTCTACAAGGGGTCGGAATTCGTAACCAACGGATGTTGGCATCCACTAGCACCCGACGGACTGCGGGAGCCAATGCTCCTGCCTGCGCCACCCCCAAGCGTACGCACGCGCAAGCGCGGCTTTGTCGCCTCATTGCTGCAACTGGCAGCCAGTCGTTATCAGACGCGCCTCCAGGGATGGATGTACGAATCCAAGTTGGCCCGATATGCATTGGGAGGCGTTGTCGACCGCGGCATGGAAGCCGCCGCCTCGCTGCTGGGCAACGAGGGGCGGCGAAGATTGTCACCGTCAGCGTAGAAGGTCGAGCGCCCTGAGCATCTGCTCGTCACGGCCACCGGTCGAGGCGGCCACCGTGACGTCGGGGGTTACGCCTACATCTTGAATGGCACGATTGAGCGGCGTGTACCAGTGAGCGGTTGTCACCTTCAAGTTGCTGCCGTCTGCCAGAGGAATAAGGTTTTGGACCGTTCCCTTACCGAAGGTGGTCTCACCCACAATGGTCGCACGCTCATCATCTTGCAGCGCTGCGGCCACAATTTCGGAGGCGCTGGCAGAACCTTTATTCACCAGTACAACCATCGGCAGGTCTTCAGGCACGATTGGCTGACCATCGGTCAATTCATCGTTTTTACCATCGCGCGAGCGAATGTGCACCACCGTCGAGCCCTCGGGTAGAAAGGCACTCAACACCACGTCGGCGGTCTCCAGGTAGCCGCCGGGATTATTGCGCAGGTCCAGAATAAGGCCCTCGGGCTCTTTCTTCATGATGTCCGAGACCGTGCGTCGGAAATCGCGAGCAGCAATGTCGCCAAATTGGGCCAGCTTAATGACGGCCACCGTGCCCTGCCAGCTCGTGGTAATTTCCGGCATGCTCAGCACCTGGCGCTTCACGGTGAATTGCAGCTGCGTCTCGCCACGCATGATGGTGAGCGTCACCGATGTGCCTTGCGGACCGCGGATTTTACCGATCGCTTCCAGAAAACCCAGTCCGTGCAGTTCCACGCCATCGGCGGCCGTAATGACGTCGCCAGCCTGAATGCCCGCAGCCGCGGCCGGGGAACCGTCGAGCGGGGCGATCACGACGATGTCGCCGTCACGCTGTTCCACTTGCGCACCAATGCCCGAGAGCGTGCCTTCCAATTGCGAGTTGAAATCACTCGCCTGCGCGGGACGCATAAACGAGGTGTACGGATCGTTCACGCTGTCCACGATCGCCTCGGCAGCGCGGTAGGCGGCCTCCTCGGGATCGAGCTGTTCCTCATCGACATAATGATTCACAAGAATCTGCCAGACCGTGCGAAGCATCTCTTCCTCGGGCAGGGCACGTGATTTAAGAGTGGTACGCGGCAGCGGAATCACATTCACATCATTCGGCAGTTCGATGGACATACCACCCTCACCATTGGCTTTGCGAAGCAACAGACGCGCCTCCTTTCCCGTAAGAACGTCGTCCACACCGATCGTGCCGTCGTCTTTCAGCTCTACCCAGTTGTGATCCAACGCGACGCCAATCGCTCCGTGCACCGGTCCGAAGGCAGGCATATCGACGGAGGTATTGCCGCCGCGAGCATCCAGGCCGAGCAACGACTTTAGCACCACCAAGGCTTCACCGCGCGTAATGCCCCGTCCTAGCTGCCAGCGGCCGCGAAATCCATCCATGGCGTTACGGTCGAGGGCGGCGTTCACGTAGGGTACAAGTGCATGAGGTACACGCTGTCCGTCTATCGGAGTGTCGTCATCGGTCGGAAGACCAAACACCTCCACCGCTGCCCGAATGAAGTCGCCGCGAGACACCGACGTGGCGTCAAAGCCGCGCAAGGCGTTCGAGACGCTTGTGGCACCGGCGGCAGCCGGAAGCAGGGCCACGGCCAGAGAGAGAATGGCGATCGAGAATGTGGTGGGGGTGCGCATAGCCAGCGCATTCTACCCTCACCAGGAAGACCGGCAATCGACAGCCTCAGTTTCCAGCGAACGGCAAACGTTCGGCCGCAGGTGGTCGCTCCTCCTGATTTTCGCGCCGCAGGAACAACCCCGTCAGCAGCCAAAAGCCGCCCACTACATAGAGCAAAGACGGCACGAGCAGCAGCGGAACGGCGCCCAGCACGCCCAGACCTGGGCCCAACAGTTCACTGAGCGTCTCGGGGTGGCCCGGAAGCAGATTGGGCAGGGTAACCAAAAAGTTGAAGGCGGCGTGCAATACCGTCGCCGCCGTCAGACCAAAGACCACCGCCACGCTGCGGAAGAGCGCCACACGATCGATGCCCGTAAGACGCTCGGCCAGCTGCCAAAAGCGGAAGCGGTGCCCCTGCTCGCTTTCGGCCAGGTACGACGGGGCGAAGGTTGCCAAGCCCAAGAAGTAGCCGAACACGCCCGTGGAGACGATATGCACCATGCTCGTGAGCACCGAACGGCCCGCGGCATTGCCGAAGAACGCCGTCAGGTCCGGCGTCGACGGCGTGATGAGCGATTCCTCCACGAAGCGCACGAAGTAGGATGGATTCACAATGTTCTCGGCAAACGCGAAACCCACGGCGGTAATGACGGCAAACTGCATCACATCGTCAATGCTCGTAGCCAGCGGCACGCCGCTCTTGCGGACGACCCACGCTTTGCTCACCTCTTCAATGAGGCCCACGAACACGTAGGCCAAGAGCGCACCCATGATGCCGGCGTCCACAGGGATTCCGCCCAGCATGCCGTCGACGAATACCTGCGACGTATGGTTAAAACTCTCGGGGACAATCTTGAAGACGAAGAATTGCATCTCGATGCCGCGGCGAACGAGAACGTCGTAGAAAAGAATCGGAACCGTCGACAGCATGCCGCCGAAGAACAGCAGCAGTACGGCGCTCAGGCGCTCACGATGGTAACGCAGGAAGAGCGTGCACCAGATGATCGTCGGCACCAGCGCCGTTAAACTGGCCAATAGATAGAGCCAACGTTGCTCGGTTGGCTCGTCGAGGAGGATGACCAGTGTCGTCCAGGCGATGAAGGTGCCCAACATCACCACCCGCGTCTCCGTCTCGAATCCACCAAACAAGATCTTCCAGCCAATCAGGAGCAAAATGACACCAAAGGCCATCAAGTACGAATTATCGACGAGTGTTGGATCGAGAAAACGCTTCACGCAGCCAATGAGCGCCAACGAGAGCAGGCTGCCGAAGAGACAAGCAAAGAGCAGGTGGGTCGGACGGTGCCAACGGAAGCGACGCACCAGATCGACACACGCCAACATCCCCACCAGGGCGAAGATGGTCAGGGCCGGTGTGAGGGAGAGGGATTCGGCGAACATCAATCATTTCATTGTACCATTTTTCATGTTTTACAGCAACTTCAAGGAGTGAAAATACCGCTGTACAGAGAGGCAAAAGGAGCCATTTCGTGCTACACTATGTGGATTTGAATACACACAAACACCAATCGCCCATCGTGGCCAAGGCCGAACCGTTGCTCTTGTGGCTCTTCCTGGGCTGCCGAGTGATCTACTTCTGCATGACGTTCGGCCGCGAGGCCGGCTTCGACAGTGGCGCGCATGTGGAGATGGTCGAGCAGCTGAGCTGGTTCGACTTTGTTCTGCCGATCGGTCGCTACTTCTACTCCTATCATCCGCCACTGGGCTTCCTGTTAGCCAAGGTCTTCACGCTCTTTGGCTTCTCTGCCGTACAAGGCGTGCAGCTACTAAACGCCCTCGCGTCAGTGGCGACCGTCTTACTGGTCCGAGCCACGCTGCGCCGCTGCGACCTACTGAGCCGCCCGGCGCCAGTGTTCTTCTTATATCTGTTCGCCTGCCTGCCCATCCAACTATTTTTGGCTTCCAGCATCAACTTGGACGTTCTCATGGCTGCCATCGCCGCCCTGGTGACCTATCTCTCCGTCTGGCTCTTTTGGCATGGCAATACCGACCGCCAAACTCGCATCACGTTGGCTTTGAGCATTGTCGTGGCCATTGCCGCTGGCTTGCTCATCAAATTCTCCGGCCTGCTCTTCACCGCTATTCCGGTCATCGTGGCCATCGCCTCGCCCAAGCGCACGTTCAAGCTCGCCGCTACTGCCGGCACGGTGGTCGCGGCGGCACTCCTGCTCATCTCGCCTTACTACGTCAGCCGCTACTACCTGCCAACCGGTCACTTCTTCCCAACGAACCTGGAGATCTTCGCGGCCAACGAAATCGCCCAGGCACGGGCCGAACGCGACCGTGACGGCTTGGCCTTTTTCCTAGCCCTGGCCGAACCCTCCAGC
Organism: uncultured Candidatus Peribacteria bacterium; assembly: GCA_964648045.1. Taxonomy (GTDB): domain Bacteria; phylum Patescibacteriota; class Gracilibacteria; order Peribacterales; family Peribacteraceae; genus JAGOUB01. The sequence goes on along the minus strand of CAZYNU010000012.1, from coordinate 23,324 downwards.
TTCCATGGAGCGCCCGGCGAGATTAGCCGCGACTTCAATACGATGCGCCTCGCAGACGCCTGGCAAGACATCTGGGTCAAAGAAAATCATATGGGCCCAGTGCGGACGCCCGCCGCCGGCCGTACACTGGGACAAACCGAGCGCGCGGCCGCCAGCGTGTTGGTGGTGGGCGGACTCTTCCTGACGCTCTGGCGCCTTGGCCGCCGCGACGAATGGGAACGGCTAGGCGTGGTCTGGCTAAGCTTTGCCTGCCTGCAACTGGCCGCCTTCGTGTCGTATCTCTACAGCCAACCGGTTGCCAGCTGGTCGCCCACCAAGGGCATCTATCTGGCCTGCTCACTGCCAATCATCGCCTACGCGATCGCCGTCTTACTGCCCGATGGGCCCGGTCGTCGCCAGGAGTTCATCCAGAAGGGGGCACTGGTGGGCGTCGCGCTGCTGCTCATGGCGCACCACTTCATCCCCATTCAATAACGCTGTCGGCCAATCCCGGCTTGCCGCTGTCAATTGTGATCGTATTCGGCGATGACGGGCAATGCCGTAGGATGCCCCCATGCAGTCCTCCTCCCTATTCCCTCCGTCTCCCCGACTGGCCTGGTGGCTCTGTTTGGCCTTTGTCACCGTGCTGTCGTTTACGACGTATGTGGTGCGCTATGACCAACCGGCGGCGTTTTTCTGGGATGAGAACTACCACATCGCTGCCGCCCAGAAATACCTAACAGGTACCTATTTTATGGAGCAGCACCCGCCACTGGGCAAACTGCTCATTGCGGCGGGCGAGGCCTTGGTGGACGCGAACCCCGTAGATGATCAATTCATCACTACCGATTATGCCCGTAACCCGCCGCCCAACTTCTCATTCGCCGGCTATCGCCTCTTCCCAACACTGTTAGCTTGGCTGACGGCACCCATTCTGTTCGTCTCTTTCTGGCTCATCGGCCGCAACCTGTCGGTGGCCACCTTCGGCGCGTTCCTCTACACCTTCGACAACGCTCTGATCGTGCATTCGCGCGGAGCCATGCTGGAATCAGCGCTCATGTTTTTCTCGGCGGCCACCATCCTGGGTTTCCTGCTCATGCTGCGCAATGTCGACCGTCGAAAAGACTTTCTCTGGAGTGCAGCCCTGCTTGGCGCCGGGTTTGCCGCTACGGTCACCACCAAGGTTGTCGGCCTTATTCTCATCCTGCTCGTACCGGCACTGCTCTGGATGCTGTGGCCGAAGCGCCACATCCTTCTTAAAGGCCTAGGCGCGGCGGCGCTCGCCTTCGGCGTGGTGTACTGCGTGGTGTGGAATATCCATTTCACACTAGGTTCCACCATCCAGCCCTCGCTCAGCAACAACGGCTACTACGAAACGTCTGCGGAGGGCCGCGAGATTTTGGCTGAAGGCCGCAATGGATCACCCCTGGCCTTCCCGACCATGTTGGCAGATTCGCTGCGCTTTGTTACGCAGTACAACCGCGGCGTTCCCGCGCTCGATCTCTGCAAAGACGACGAAAATGGCAGTCCGTTCTTCTATTGGCCCCTTGGTGCCCGTGCCATCAACTATCGCTGGGAGACGGGTGACGGCGGTGAAACGCACCGGCACCTGTATTTGCAAAGTAACCCGGTCGTGTGGGGTATCGCCCTCTTGGCCGTTATCGTCTCTTTGGCGCTCGTCATTAGTCGCACAGTCACGCCCGATGCACCCAAACTCAAGTACGGTCGATACATCGTGGTATTCACCGGCATGTACGTGGCCTACATGGCTGCCATCAGTCAGCTCGATCGCGTGATGTACTTGTACCACTACTTCACCCCCCTGCTCTTCTCGTTTTTCCTGGCGACGTTACTGCTCCTGGAAATTCAACAGATTGGCCGCTTCCGCCTCACGAGCGATCGTCGCACCATCGCTATCTTCATCATTTGCGCCTACATCGTCGCCAGCTGGCAATATTTCCATGCATTCACGTACTACGAACCCATGACCGATGCGCAGGTGCAATCGCGCGCCTGGCTCGACATCTGGAACGTGCACTGCGTGGGCTGCGACCACACGAACTACCTGGCCAACCCGCGTTGAGCGGGCGGAGCCTTGAGCCAGGCCAGGTAGAGGCCAGCGACACTCCGAAACATGTTCAGCCCGTCGCGGACTATCCGCACTTTCGACTCGCCTACCGCCGTCCAAGCCACGCGCACTTCCGTTATGCGATAGCCCAGGCGACGAGCCAAGAAGAGCACTTCCACATCGAAAGCGAAACGATCGATGGATTGGCGTGAGAAAAGATCGTGCGCGGCGGCGGCCGTGAAGAGCTTGCAACCACAGGCCGTGTCTTGAATGCCAGGGACAAGCGGCGCGCACAGGGCATGGTATGCACGACCAATCAAGCGACGATAGCGCGACATGGTCACAATCCCCTGCTCGGGGTTCACGCGCGAACCTATAGCAACATCGGCCTGTGCGGCATCCATGGCCGTACCCAGGCGCAAAATTTCCTCCGGTGGCGTGGCGCCGTCGGCGTCGTAGAACAACACGCGATCACCGATCGCCGCCAGCATCCCAGCGCGGACAGCGGCCCCCTTACCACGGTTAACAGGCAACGAGACGACGCGGATGGGCAATCGCCCAGCAAACGCCTCGGCTACCGAGGCCGTGCCATCACGACTGCCGTCATCGGCCACCACAATCTCATGCAATGCCATGACGCCGGTCACGTGGGCAAAACACGACTGAAGACGTTCGAGCGTGGCAGGCAAGCGCCTGGCTTCGTTGTAGGCCGGAATGACAATCGAGAGACTCATGAGGACCGACCTCGATTGTCGTCGCCTGTCGCTCCGCGGTCAAACGCGCTTACGCCTTTGGCGGGAGACGCTTGCGGCGCACCCAGGCCACACCTGCAGCAGCACCAGCGGCAATGACAGCCACAATGGGCGGACCGTTCTGGGCCAATTCCGGCGGCTCGACCGTCTTACCCGGGGGCACGCTGCGTGCGGAAGAAGTCGGGAAGCTGAAGACCGACGAGAAGCTGGAGTAGATCGTGCTGCTTACGCTGCTGCCGGGCTCGAAGGGAATCACCTGGCCGGGTAGCGACGGAGCGGCCGGCTCAACGAGACACAGATAGGAACAGCCATCGCCATTCACGCGGTTGCCGTCGTCGCAGCGCTCGGTGGGGTCCACGATGCTGTCGCCGCAACGGCTAGAGCTGCAATCGGTGCGGCAGGTGGCACCAGGGGCATTGCTGTTATCTGCACCCAGATCGCACTGTTCGCCGGCATCACGCTTGCCGTCGCCGCAGAACTGCGACACGAAGCGGCAGTTCTGACCACACTGGTAGGGCAGGCTGCGATCGAAAGTGGCGGGCTCGCACTGTTCGCCAAGCAGCGTCTGCACGACGCCGTCGCCACAGACGCCACGCTCACGGAGACAGCGCATGGAGCAACCGTCCAAATCCTTGGCATTACCGTCATCACACTCTTCGCCGGGCTCAATCTGGTTATTGCCGCAAATGTACACCGCAGCGGGCGGAGGAACGCAGAGGCAGGTATTCACGTTACAGGTGGCACCGCCAGAGCAGCTCAAGCCGGGCTCGTTGCATTGCTCGCCGCGCTCGGCGCGTCCGTTACCGCAGGCAATGCCGCCGGAGCACAGACAGGTATTTACGCCGCAGGTTTGGCCAGCCGGGCAGCTCAAGCCGGGCTCGTTGCATTGCTCGCCAGGCTCCACGCGTCCGTTACCACAGGCGACGCCGCCGGAGCAGCGGCAGCCGTTGCAGGTTTGGCCAGCCGGGCAGTTAAGACCGGGCTCGCCGCACTGCTCACCGGCGTCTTGCTGGCCGTTGCCGCAGAAGGGCGTCGTACCGGCGCACAGACAGGTGCTGGGGTTGCAGGTTTGACCACCCTGACACGACAGACCGGGCTCGCCGCACTGCTCGCCAGCGTCTTGCTGGCCGTTGCCGCACACGGGCTGAGGGCGGCAGGAACACGTGGCCGTGTTGCAGATTTGGCCGTTGGGACAATTCAAACCGGGCTCGCCGCACTGCTCGCCAGCGTCGGTTCGGCCATCACCGCAATAGTTCAGCGGCCGATTGCAGAGACAGACGCGCGTGTCGCACGTATCGCCGCTGGAACAGGTAAGACCAGGCTCGTTGCACTGCTCGCCGCTGTCGATGCGACCATCACCACAGAAAGGACTGCCGGAGCAGCGGCAAGAGTTGAGGTTGCAGCTCTGACCACTGGGGCAGCTCAATCCCGGCTCGCCGCACTGCTCGCCGCTATCACGGAAGCCGTCACCACAGTAGGGCAAGCTGCTACTCGAAGAGGAGCGACTACTTGTGGTAGTAGAAGAGCTAGAAGAGCTAGAAGAACTGGTGGTACTGGAACTGCTCGACGTAGTCGAAGACGAGCTTCGAGAAGACGACGTGGTGGAAGAACTACGAGAAGAAGACGTAGTAGAGGAAGCGACAGAGATACGGCTCGACGAGGAACTACAGTTGCACTGGCGGCAGGTGGGGGCAGGCGCCACATATCCGACGGGCATCGAGGTATTGAGATAGTTCTGACAGGTGAAGGTCGGAGCATTGTTATTTGCGGCACTTGGCTGCGTGTCGCAGAATAGGCCGGAAACGGTGCAATACTGGTTGGTGCCGGCGGCAGTATCCACTTCGCTGTTATCTTGGGCCGACTTACAACCAGAATCGGACATATCCGTCTTGCCATCGCCATCGTCATCGACGCCGTTTTGGCACTGCGTGGTGCCGTCACCTTCACTGCTGTCGCTCAAGCTGGTGCAACCGGGATCGGCCGGGTAATCCACCACGCCATCGCTGTCGTTGTCGAGACCGTCACTGCACTCGGGCACGCCGACCACCGAACTGAAAGCGCTGGAGACAGAGAGGCTCGAAGAGCTGGAGGCAACCGTCTGGCGGTTCTTGAAGGTCACCACGGCACACTGCGAGCCGGCCGTCACCGTCACGACGCCGTTGGCGGGCGTAACGGAGAGCTGCGTCCAAGTGGAGGGCACCACCTCAGTAACGGTGTATGTGCCAGGTGCCATGGGCACGAAGCGAGCGCGGCCGCCGCCATCGTTTTGAATGGTCGTGGAGCCGCCGGATGAGTTGGAGCCACTCAGGTTGGCATTCACCGTGAACGAGAACTGCGTGACGGGCGTCAGAATGTTGCCCGCCGTGTCGTACGTTTCCTTTATCACATCGATACAGCCATCGTTGGCCGTCATCACCAGGACGGTCGTCTGGTCGTTGGCCGAGAAGCTGCCATCCATGAACGAGGCCTGAGCGCTCAGAATCTCGCCGTTAGCAATCGCGTTTTGCGCCTGCACCTCAGCCGTAAGAATAAGACTGCCGTTCGCCGGTACCGTCACGTTGGACCAGATAATGGTCTGACCGTAAGCGGCGGCCGAAGAGGAGCTGAAGGATGTTCCCGTCTGTCCGCCCTGATTGGCCGAGCGGAAGCTGGCGCGGGCAGGCAGCGTGAGGCGAACATTCACGCCGGTGCGCTGGCTTTGACCGGTGTTCGTGATGGTGACGCCGTAGGTGTAGATCTCGTTGGGCAAGATTGTCAGGCGACTATCACTCAGAGAGAGCAACAGCGTGCCCTCGCTTGGCATGGAGGAAGAATTATTGCCGCCGGATTGCGGTGTGGCCGTCGATTCGTCGTTATCCAGACGGCTAGCACAACCGCCGTCGGCCATGTCGATCTGGCCGTCACCGTCGTTGTCGATGCCGTCCTGACACTGAGAGGTGCCGTCGTTCTCACTCGTGTCAGAGATAGACGTGCAGCCGGGGTCGGCCGGATAGTCCGTCAGTCCGTCGCCGTCGTTATCTTGACCGTCGTTGCACACCGTTTCAGCACCGGCGGCGGCACAGGTGGTAAATCCACAATCAAAGTCGGCGCAGCAACTGGCCTGCGGCGTCTGCGTGACACACAAGACGGGCTGACACTGACTGGGAGAAGTGCAGCACTGACCAACGCCATTCACGCAGGCGGGCTGAGCGGTGCCAGTGGCGCACTGCGCCGTGAAGCCACTCGGACATTGCGCCACACCGTTGCCGCAACTCACCTGCGGGCAGGCGAGAGCTGAGCGCGAGCTGCAACTCACGCGAGAGGAAGATGTGCGCGAAGAGGTGGTGGAGGATGTCCGTGACGAAGATGTTGAAGACGATGTTGTCGAAGAGGAGGTTGTCGAAGACGTGCTTGAAGAAGATGTGGTGGAGGACGTGCGAGAAGACGAGAACCCGGAAGAAACCGAACTGAAGCGTGATGAGCTACCAGTGGCTGCCGTGTTGGAGCCAGTAGGACCAGTACTTGGTCCCGTGGCGCGATTAGCAGCGCCCGTCGTACCAGGGCCAGTGCTGGGACCAGCCGCAGACGGAGTGGTACCAGAGGGGCCAGTGCCACTCGAAGGTGTCGTCGGACCAGTGGCAGAAGGCGTGGTGGGGCCACCGGACGGTCCACCAGACGGTCCACCGGAGGGACCGCCCGAGGGGCCGCCGCCTGGGCCGCTCGGTTGAGTTGGCTTCGGCGCATTCGGCTCGTTTGGCGGCGGGGTATTAGGCTGGTTTGGCTGATTCGGAACCGGAGCATTGGGCTTATTGGGCTCGGGTTGGTTGGGCTGATTGGGAACCGGAGCATTGGGCTTATTGGGCTCGGGTTGGTTCGGTTGATTCGGAAGTTGCGGACAAGCCTGCTGACACTGGGCCATCGTCTGATAGTAGCGCGTGCCAGCCGGGCAGCCATTGCCACCAACGAACATATTATTCGCTGCACCGGGTGCAGCCGGTTTATTTCCCACGGCGGGAACGCCGATTTCTCCTAGAGGCACGGCACGTTCGCCACGCTCAACGCCAGGGGCGGCGGGAGCGGGAGCAGCAGGGGCGTTCTTTGCCGGACCTGCACGACCGCGGGGAGCAGCTGCCAATTGGTAGCCAAGGAGATCGCCAAGTAACCCATCACCAAGATCACCGAAGAATGCAGAGACGCTGGCAATCAGTCCTGTATCGCTGTTCACAGCCACAGGCGGAGGTGGATTAACAGCGCCACCACCGGCGCCGCCTGCGGCACCGGGTGCGGCCGGCGCTCCGGCAGCAGGCACATTGACGCACTGTCCTTGCTGCGTGCAACACGCGCCCGCAACTGGGTTCTCTGGCTTCTTACAAACAACGGCGTACTGCAGACCGGCATTGAAGGCCATACCGTCCTTAAACTCCTTGGGTGGCTTACACTCACTCTTCTTCACATTTGTAATAGCCTGGGCGGCATGGTCACAGCAGACGCCCGTGGGATCTCCAACGTTGGCGATGGAGCACTTCCAGCTGCACAGATACCAAGCGGTATAATCACCGATGTCGCCATCACCAGCAGCCGTTTCGAAGGCGCCTTCGCAATCCAACTTACTTACCGGCTCGTCGCTGCAGGCGCTGGCTCCCGCCGGACAGCAGAAGACCATGTCGTCCGCTGACTGTGAGACAAGATACCCCTGCAATGGCGTCTGCGTAGCCACAAGCGCAGTGCATGAGAGGGCAAGGAGGCCGGCGAGGGAATATTTCACCCAGTGGGAGGACATAGGCTTCTGACGGACTGTATCACAAGCGTTCTTGCTGCATCTATCGCACCAGCGTCATTTACGGAAAAAGTGTCAACACATCATCGACTACTCACTGCCCGCTGCCACACCGCGCTTCGCAGCTTTTGCGGTCAGGCAAGAAGAATGTTGAGCAATCGTCTTTTTTCATCGCCAGGCAAGTGCCCGCATCGGCACAGCAATACACTTGCCCATCAAGCAAGGGCACATCGACCGTTGCGGCCATGGGATCACTTGGCAGGCGTGACCACAGAATGGCTGCACTGATGATAAGGGCGGCGGCAGTGATGGACCACAGGAGAGTGCGAGAGAGGCTCATGGAAGCAGAGGGAAATCAAATGCCGGGAGTAGTCCAATATTCACAGAAGCCCTGCGCATTAAAGGGTTTGCCAAGGCTTTGCATGGCCGCCTTGTGCTCGCTATTTGTGGGCGGCACCCAATCTTTGCCGTAACCAATGGTGCAATTAAACTTCGGCTCCAAGGCGCAATTTTTATCTTCACAATACACCGGCGCACAGGCTTTCTTGGCTGTCGCCAAGTTCATGGGCACGCCGATACCCAGTACGTCATTATTCACAGTAGCGTCGGCGCAGCTGGCGTAATTGCCACGATCAAGCTTTACCGGATCGAATGGATCGGTGGAATCGCAGCAATACTTGTCGCCGGCGTCGACGGCGCAGAAGGATTCGGCAACATCATTATTGGCGGCAAATTGCAGATCGGGGACGACAATATTCTCAAAGCCCGACTTGGCATTAATATCACTGACTGCATTAAATGTGCCATCGCCATTATCACACGCAGAGCGAGTGAGGATTTGGTTGGGCGTGGCGTACGGCCCACCAACATCGCAACAAATACCAGGCTCCTCTTGGCAGAAACGATCACAACCGTCGTCTTGATTCACATTTCCATCGTCGCATTGCTCCTGCAAAATAGCACCACCGTCAGCATCGTATTCCCAATCGGTCCCCGCGTCGTTCACAACGAATGCGTCCGGTTCAAGAATGCCATTACTGCAGGTCCAACTTGCACAATCGTCGCTGCAACCGTATTCAGGTATATTCAAACTTCCACCATCGGTCTCACTTCGACCAAGATCACACTTCTCACCCGGATCAATCTGGTTATTGCCACACGTTTGGCAGTAATTATCGCAGGCATCATTATTTACTACGTTGCCATCGTCGCATACCTCAAGGTAGATGCCACGCGGACCGCCGTAAGCCCAATCAGTAAGATTATACCAATCGACCACATAGGAATCGGTATCGATGACACTGTTGCCACACACAAGTTCACAAGCATCGCAACCGTACTCTTCGGTATTGCGATTAGCCCCGTCTGATGCGCGGCCAAGATCGCACTCTTCGAGTGTATCAACAATGCCGTCACCACAGCCGCACGGGATGCTGCGATCAAGTTCTGTTTCATCAGTGAGGTCGCGACTTCCAACATCTCCGCCTTCAAGAAGATTGCAGTCAATACCAGTGTATGGACCGGCCGGAACCCGACCACGCTCCGCTGCATTAATGGCGGAACGAGCGCCGTTAAAGCAACAATAGAGCGGTTCAAACTGGCAGGATATGTCGCAACCGTCTCCATTGGTCGCGTTTCCATCATCACACTGTTCACCCTTTGCCGGCTCAACGATGCCATTGCCGCAAGCGCTACAGAGATCTGTGCACAACGCCTCGTTCGCTGACCAAAAGGTACAAATACCCAGAGTGTCACGAATGCCAGTGCAAAGAGCTGCAGAGGCCGGAAGACACGCTCGCACCTCTCCCAAAAAGGGCACAGACGGCAGGCGAAAACACCCATGACCTGTAGGATCGGGGAGAACCGCTTTGACTGCTATTCCCTGCGCGGGGAGAGCTAGTGCCAAGCAAAGGGCAAAAGCTCCGCAGGCAAGCAATGATGAGGGGCGAAAAGTCATGAGAAAGAGAGAGAATTATTCTTCAATTTCTTCGCAGTACGTCATGGCAGTGAAGAAATCTGCATTACTCAGCACCGCCTCCGCAAAAGACACTTGTTCGCATGTGCCATATAAGTAGACAGCTCTGCAGTTGCCGTCATTCGGATCTTTAGTGATGTACACGCCATCCAGCACGTAAGAGTCGTCATCCTCGGCTTCGCCGCCGTCGTTACGACGTTCGGTGCCGCCGCCCTCCTCTAAGCAGACGTATTCTGGCTCGTAGCTGCACGCGGCCCACGCTTCTTCGCGCGTCACGCTGCCGTCGGCGTCGGTGTCGGCCTCGATGGCCGGCACATACTCGCCTTCATACCAGTAGCAGTCCTCCCAAGAGGAAGCTTCGGCCACCGCGTAGCCTTCATCGTCGATAAAGCAACAGGCGCCGGTGTAGCCACACCAGTAGTCGACGTCGGCCTGCTCGACGATGGGCGCCTCGTAGGTTTCGGTGCGACCCCACGCTTCTTCACACTCGTCTTGGCTGTAGCCCTCTTCGCCCATGTAGAGGAAATATTCATTCTCAAAGTCGTAGTCGAAGCAGCACAGCAGCTCGGTGGTGTTGTAGGTGCAGAATGTCGTGCACTCGTCGGTATCGCGCACGTCGCACGCACTGCCATCGCTGCACACGCCACTATAGGTGCAGTCGTCGCCGTTTTCGCAGGTGTAGCCCGGGTCGCAATCTTCGCCGGCCTCTTCGTTGGTAATCCCGTCACCGCAGTAGGTAAGAGTGCAGTAATACGTGCAGTCGGCGCTATTGCCGTCGGCGTAGTACCAGCTTTCAAGAGCACCGGTATCGGGATCACACTCTTCCTCGGCGTACTCGTTCACAATGCCATCACCACAGTAGGACCAGAGGCACTCCTGCGTGCATTCCTCGCTCATGTCGAAGGCCACACTCGGATCGTCCGTGGTGCCATCTTCATCAGAACCCACGTAGGGATCACACTCCTCCCAACCGTCTTCCACGTGGCCGTTGCCGCATGCGTTCACATGACAGTCGGTGGTGCAGTAGCCCAAATCGTCGTTCAGTAGGCCTTCGTCGCACTGCTCACCGTATTCTTCGTCCAAAATGCCATCGCCGCAGCTGCCATAGGTGCAATCAGTGCGGCAGACGGCATCGGGCTCATCGGAATTTTCATCGCCGCGATCGCACTGCTCACCGGCGGTTTCGTTCACGTACCCGTCGCCGCAGATGGCCTGCGTGCAATCGTTATTGCACGATTCCGTCTCGCCAAACAAGTAGGGGTACAGATCGTAGACAGGCCAGCCATTTTCGTCATAGAAAAAGTCATCGCAGTCTTCGCCGATGTCGATTTCGCCGTTACCACAGTATTCCTCTGTGCACCACGAAGAGCAGCCGTCACCGTCTATCTCGTTGCCGTCGTCGCATTCTTCTTGGGTGCCGTCTGGGTAGTAGTCGATAATCTCGTTGCCGCAGTATTCGGACGTGCAATCGTTAGCGCAGCCGTCGCCGTCGGTGTTATTGCCGTCATCGCACTCTTCAAAAAAGTACTCGTAGGTGACGGTATCCACCCACTCGTCGGTCCATCCGTCGCCGCACCAAGAGTATTCGCAATATTCATTGCAAAACTCATTGCCGATGACAGCCAGAGTGGGATCGTCGGTGGTACCGGTATCGGGGTCGCAGTATTCGTAGCGACCAACGACGCCATCGCCACAGGCGTCGTAGGTGCAAGAGGCGGTGCAATCCAGGTCATCTTCGCTGGGTTCACACTCTTCATCCCCTTCTACCACACCATTGCCACAGCGCTGCGCACAATCGCGGCGGCAGGTGGATGTATCTTCGCCGTAATTCGTATCGCAGTAGCTGTCTCCGCAGAAGTAGAGATCAACTTCACAGAAGTCACCGCCGAAGAAGCCGTAATCGTCGTAGTACCAATCGCAGCCAGCGGCGCTGTAGCACTCGCTCTCTTCGAGGTACTCATAGCATTCCTTGTACTCACCGCAGTCTTCCAGACAGGTGCCTTCTGGCCCGCACTCGCCATCGTCAGGATAACCGTCGCCACAGATATTAGACGAGTTGCCGCAATACATGTTGCACGTATCGTCGGCACCGTCGGCATAGGGAACGAACAGATAGCCGCCCATGGCGCACGTCATGGCGTCGCTGTCGATGCACTCCTCGCCGTACGAAGCGCAACAGAAGCCATAGTTTGTGTCTAGATCCTGGGCAGAAGTCTGGCCGCCCGTGAGGGCAAGGAGACCAAGCGTGATTACCAGGAGCGACAAGCCGGTTTTGGAGGTGAGGGAGGCGTTCACGGGAGGTTAGTTACAGTAGGCGGACGTAAAGAACGGATACAGATAGGCGTTTGCGAGAATATCGAAAGAAGTGCAGAACTCATCGTAGTACACCACCGTGCACCAGAAGGCGGCATCGTCTGCGCTGTCGGAAAGGTATTCACCAAAGTAGTAGCCGTATTCTTCGGGATCGATTTCAAAGTAGCCGCCAGCGTAGTCACAGGCATAGAGCGCACTGTCATCCGTGGGCAGACTGCCGGCCGAGCAGGTGTCGCAGGCCACGCCGCCGTACCACGGGTTATTCGTAATCGTGAGCATGAAGTCGATGATGCCGCTGCTATCTTGCAGATCGGGCATGCAACCGGCCGCGGCGCAGGCCTGGGGGTTGCAGGCTGTCAGCTCCACCCAACCCCAGAAGGCCGAAATGGAGGTGCAGAAAGCGGACGAGCTGCACACATCCACGCTGCCTTCGCAGCAGGTCATACTGCCATCGTTGTAGGAGCGCGTGGGGTTTGGCTCGTAGCAACCGTTGCTGATCATCTCACCATTGGAATCGTAGCCGGAGGTGACATCTTCACCGTTGATGTAGGCCGGCACCGCCAGGCCGCTTGGGCCGTCGTAGCCGGCTTCGCAGCAATAGAGGGTGGGGTTGCTGCAACTTTCCGGCGTGCCAACGGGGCCTTCCAAGTAGTCGCCGCCCACCAGCTCGCCCACGTCGGAACAGTCGGGATAATTGGTGCCGTACAGCTCTTGTGCCTCGGCGTAGTCGTCGGCAACCACGGGAACCTGCTCCTCTGTCTCGGCGTCGCAGCAGTAGTAGTCACAGGCGAAGTCGGAAGTGTACTCGTCGTGAGCCGGGAAATCCTCGAAGTTGCCGAACTCCGCGCAGTTATCGCCGGGCTGGATGGGGTTGCCGTACTGGTCGCGCATGGGGTTGCCGTACTCGTCCACGGCTTCCACCACTTCGTTACCGCTGCAGCAGTACGTCGGCTCGTAGGGGCAGGCGTAATACTCGTCGTACGTGGGGTAGTTGTTATAGCCGCCGTAGAGCTGGTACCCCATGTCGTCTTCCTGGTCTTCGCAAGGGGTGTAGGGATCGAGATTCGGATCGCCATAGGCCTCGCCGCCGCTGCAACAATACAACTGACAGAGAGGTTCAAGCGAAGACTGACTGGAAGCCTGACGCTCAGAAGCCGGCACGGCGGCCATGGCCTGGTAGCAGTAGTCGGAGTTGCGCCATTCGATATCGGCGCAGTCGGGCTCGTTCAACCACTCGTCGCACATGTCGCCCTCGCCGAGTTGGTTCTCGTAGAAGGTCACTTCGACGCCGTTGGCCGTGCAGCAGGTAACGGGCTCGTCGTAGTCACAGGCGTTGTCTTCACCAAAGACAGGATAGCCGTAGTAATCACCGCCGGTGAGTGGTTCGAAGGTATCGTCGTACTGATCGGCGCAAGGCGTGTATTGGTCATCGACCTGATATGCCTCGCGATAACCGTCCTCGTCTTCGGAGCAGCAATAGACCGCACAGACGTCGTCGGCGCTCTCTGCCACGTAGCCAAGAGTGTTCAAATCGCCAGTGGCCGCCTGACAATCGTCTCCGTAGAAGGTGTAAACCTCTGGGTAGTCGGCCGCCAGGTTGGTGGGCTCCAGATCGTACGGCGTGCCGTACTCGTCGAAACTGTTGGCGTAGCAGCAATACTGGGCGCAGGCCTCCGCCCATTCGATGTAGTCATCTTCATTGAGATCCCAGGCCTCGGCCGTGGGACGGAATTGATCGGGCGACTCGCACTCGTCGGCACCGTATACCTCGTCGTACTGGTAGTCGTAGGCGTTGCAGCAATAGCCGGGCGCTTCACAGGCGTACACGAGCTCATCGGAATCAATGACGTCATTGTCGTCGGTGTTAGCCGTATCGAAGTCGACGAAGTTGCCCTTGGCAGCAGTGCACTCGTAGCGCTGAGCGTAATAAGGCTCGGTAAATTCCGAACTGCTCGTGGGGCAGCACACGGCAGGGATGCGGCAATAATCGGCCGGAGTGGGATACTGTGCTAAGCCTTGAAGAACGCTGTTAGCGATCCAGTCACCTTGGAAGAGCGACGAACATTCATCACTGTCCATATCCTCGTAGTAGGTGTCATTCTCCTGGTCGCCGTCGACATCGTGGCAGCAAAGACCGAGCGGCCGACAGACACTGTTCATTTCCTGATCGCTCAATTCGTAGTCGTCGTCGCCGTTGGGAGGCGTGGTGGCCTCTTCGTAGGTGTGGTATTCGCCGCCGTAGTAACCGCAATCCGATTCGGTCTGACGATCGGGATCGGAACCCGCGTAGTACTCACTGTTGTCGTAGCAGCACACACCCGGAATACCGCAGAACTCCGAGGGGCTCTGGCCCTCGAGGGCGCCCATGGGAGCGTAGAAGCCACTCCAGTTTTCACAGTAGCCTTGGCTTACCTCGATGTCGTAGGTGTCGAAATAGCCATCGAGGTCATCGTCGTAACAACAGACACCGCGAACGTCGCAGGCGGCAATTTCTTCCTCCTGACTGAGGAAGTAGTCACCGTCGGTATTTGCCTCGTCGAAGGGCACGTACTGACCCGTTACGTAGACGTATTCACCGAGGTACGGATCGTAGACGTAGTCTCCATAATTCTCGCAGTCGACTTGAGTGGATGAATCGTAGGTGTAGTCGGTGTAGCAACAGATGCCGGGGATGCCACACTCTTCACCTGGAGCATCGGGATCTTCCATTGCCGACAAGGGGATGAACTGCCCCTCGTAGTAGGCGCAGAAGTCGGCATTCACATCGAAGTTCTCGGTGGAAATGTCGTACGTATCGTTGGTGCCATCAAAATCAACGTCGTAGCAACAGACGCCCACTTCTTCACAAGCATACGACGCTTCTTCGGAGTTGTAGCTGCCATCGCCGTCGGTGTCGTAGGAATCGCCGTAGTAATCACCCTGAGCAAGCGAAGCGGCATCGATGAAGGTGCCATAGCAGCCCTCGGCATCGATCGTTTCGTAAGGGGCATCATCGTAAGGGCAACAGATGCCAGGAACCTCGCAGAGGTCGTAGTAGTCGCCGGAACGATAATTACTCAGATAGTCGGGGCCGTAATACGTACCGCCGTAGTTGCTGCAGTAGATATCGTCCACTTTCTCACCCGTGATGCTGTCTACTTCAAACTCGAAGTAACCGTAGGCCTCCCAGTCGACAGGCGCGAAACAGCAGAGACCGGGCTCCACTTGGCAATTCTCGTCGCAGCCGTCGTTATTGTAATAGTTGCCGTCGTCACACTGCTCAATTAATCGGGGATACTCTCCAGATTGAACGCTTTCGTCGTAGACCCAGTCGTCACCAGCGGCGTTTACCACGAACGCGTCATTCACGACATAGTCACCACAGACATAGGTGCAGTCGGCGTTGCAGCCATTTTCCAAGGTGTTGTTGCCCGCGCCCAAGTCGCAATCTTCCTGGAATTGCACCACGCCATCACCACATTCACACGAGTCGTAGGCTCCAGCCGTCACAATACCGAAGCAGTCGGGCAGATAGGGATCATCGCCGGAGGCGTTGCACTCATAGCCTACATCCACCTCGGGGCGAACGTCGCTGGGTACTTCCTCGCGGTAACCGGTTTGGGAGTCGCAGTAGTAGATCGGCTCCATCTGACAGAACTCATCGCAACCGTCGCCGCTGATCCAGTTGCCATCATCACACTGTTCATAGAGAGCATTTTGATCCTCGTCGTAGGCGAGCGTGGTGCCGCCCCAGTCGACCACGGCAGCACCGGGATCGTGATAGCCGTCACCGCAGGCGACGGTGCAGTCGGGACAGCCATTGGCGTCATCGTTGTAGCCGTCGCCCATGTCGCACTCCTCGTAGAATTCGGCCTGCACCTCGCCGTCGCCGCAGAAACAACTATCTTCCGGATTGGTCGTAGTGAGGTTGCTGTCGCTCAACGGGTAGAGGTTGTAATCAACCGCCGCGCAGTAATAGCCCGTCAGGTAATCGCCGGCATACTCCTCGGCGAAGCTGAGCAGGGAGTCGTAATCGACGGGAACGCGGTAGCCGCTCTCGTCGCAGCAATAGATCTCCTCCAAATTGCAGTAGGAATCGCAACCTTCACCGCCTTCGGTGTACAGCGAACCGCCACCGTCGTAGCAATCGTCGGCATCGGCCTGGTTGTAGACCGGCATGGAGTCTAAATCGCCGCCCATGCACCAGCTACCCTGGTCACATTCCTCATCTTCGTCCACAACGCCATTACCGCACTCGCTTTGGGACGATGATGAAAAAGAGACGGAAGAAGAGGTGTCTGATCCACAAGACAACTCCACGTCGATCTCACCAAAGTCGTTCACTTGGGCATCGGCCTCATACTCGCCAGGTGCACACTCTCCATACGCTATATACCCGTCTGGCTCACCGGCAAAACAGCAGACAACGGCGCAGAAATCGTACATCTGCTCGGCACATTCAGCCGAACAACTGCCAAGAGACTCCTTCTCAGCGGCGCAGCAGGCTTCGCGGCCGGCTGAGTTGGCGTCGTAGACCTGCCCGGCAGCTACAGGCTCTTCGCAGAAAGCAGGCTGCGGATTATTACAACTATTGTTGCCGTCAAAGAAGTAGACGAGCGGACCGCCGCAAGCACTTGATGAACTCTGCGCTGTAACCGGCAGCGGGGCGGCAATCCCAAAGAGTGCCGTCACGACAGCGAGGACTCCCACCAGCGCCAAACGACGGGTACGAGCGGAATCGTGCATGGCTTCCGGGAGGAGAGAAGGCGGCATGGAAACGGAGGATTTCAGTCGTATGGCAACGCGCGATCGACGCGAGTGCCCGTGGATACTGCGGGCGATTGTAGGGCAAGCGCTCGGGCGTGATCTACAGGCCAGCCTTGCAAAACGCGATCATCATGACGGAGTGATCGCATGTGAGGTTTACTCCCCGCTCCATCCCCGAGTACGACACTGCTTCGCAAAATACTAAGGAGATCATCAGCGATTGCACTGCGGCTCCACGTCGCAACGATGACTCTCAAAGCCGAGTGGGTTCCCGAGGAACGAGAAGAATGAGCCCAGGGCATCGGTGGGGCCGGGGCGACAGCCGTACGACTGGCAAATGGCGCGAGTGCAGAACAGGGCTCCGCCACAGTCGGCGCACACCGCCGGATTACATTGACGAATGCGCTCTCCACGACAGCCCGGCGAACAGCCGTCGCCATCGACCTGATTGCCATCGTCGCACTCTTCGCCAGGATCCAAGATGCCGTCGCCGCAGGCGGCAGGCTGACAATCGGTGCGGCAGGCACCAGCCAAATAATCGTCGTTACGATTGCCGTCGTCGCAGGCCTCACCGGCGGTTTTATTCACAACGCCGTCGCCGCATTGGGCCAGCGTGCAGTCGGCATCACAGGATTGCGAGACTCCCCCACCGTCGCATTCCTCTCCAGGGTCGACCTTGCCGTCACCACACACCATCGGCTGGCAGAGCGAGGTGTCGACCAGGCAATCTTCGCGGCAGGAAACCTCACCCCGCTGCGGCGAGCCGAAAATCTCCTGACAACTCGTGCGTACCACGCCGTCGAGACCCGGGGCAAAGAGGCCGCCATCGCAGGCTTCGCCAGGATCGAGGCTGCCGTCACCACAGGCAGGCGCGCGGCAGGCGCGGTCGTCGATGGTGCAATCGGGCGCGCAGGCCACCGTCCCGCGGTATTCTGGACCCAGCCAAGGAACATTCGCGCACTCGTTGAGCGATAGACCGTCGCCATTGCGAGCAAAGAGGTTTCCATCGCACCACTCATAGAGCTGCAATTCGCCATCGCCGCAGGCACAGGCGGCGTCGGGGTTGAGCGTGACGGTGGAGTTGATATCGAAGGCGGGATCGAGCGCAGCACAATCGCCACCCACCCTTGCCTCGGCCGGTACGGCCAGGCGCGCCTCGCGCTTGACCGCCTGTCGTTCACCAAGTTCGCAGCAATAGAACGTCTCCAACGCGCAGTTGGCCGTGCACCCATCGCCAACCACGTCATTGGCGTCGTCACACTGTTCGCCAACATCGACGATGCCGTCGCCGCAAACCGCCAACGTGCAGTCGGTGCGACAGGCCCCGCTCACGCCATCGACGTTCTCCCAGGCATCGTCGCACTCTTCGCCAGCCGCCGGGTTCACCAAGCCGTCGCCACAGACGGGGAAGCTGCAATCGCTATCGCAGGCGACGGTGTTTTGCCCCTTATCGTCACACTCCTCACCGGGCGCCAGGCGACTGTCGCCACAGACGGCCAACTGGCAGGCGGCCGTGTCGAGGGTGCAGTCGGCCGCGCATCCCAGCTCGCCGATGGTCCACTTTGCCTGACTGGCACAGGTGGGTTCGGCACCATCTGCCAACGGGGCAAATTGTCTTCCGTCACACTGCTCGCCGGGATCGAGGGAATCATTGCCGCACAGACAGGCGTCGTTGAAATCGCGCGACGCGCTTACCACTTGGTCGTAGGCCGCATCGAAGTCGGAGCACAGGGAGCCAGCCGCCAGCGTGGGGCGACGCTCGCGCGCGGCCGTGGGCACCACCACGCGTCCGCCGCCGCGGCAGCAATAGAGCGGCTCGAAGCGACAATCGGATGTGCAACCGTCACCGTCGCGCACGTTGCCATCTTCGCATTGCTCGTTCTCGTCGCTGATGCCATTGCCACAGAGCGACGCGGGCAGGCTGGCAGGTGCAGAGGACGCCAACGGCACCGACGACGAAAAGGAGGAAAAGGAGGAAAGTACGGGCGAGGCGGAAAGGACAGAAGACGACGTAACCGAGGCGGCAGAAGAGACCGCCTGACAGGTGCCAGCACGGCAACCGCCAATCTTGCCGTCACCCAGGACACACGCCATGCCATCGACATTCGGGATCATCGCGCAGCGGCCGTTGCCATCACAGGCCGGACTGCGACACGCCTCGGGAGTGCCACAGGGGAGGCCTTGTGGCTGGTAGAGATCGGGCGGGCACTGAGGCGTGCCGCCACTGCAACTCTCGGTCACGTCGCAGGCATTTTTGGCCTGCCGACAGATGGCGTAATTCACAAAATTATCAGCCGGACAATTGATGGTGACACCATCGCAACGCTCGGCACTATCGCACACGCCGGCGGCGGCCCGACAGATAGTGCCAGCGCTCAAGAGGGCATCACTGCCACACGTGGCCGATGTGCCCGAACAGCGTTCGGCACTGTCGCAGGCACCAGATTTCGCCCGACAAATGGCATCGCCGGGTTTAAAGCGACAATCGGTGGCACAACACGCGCCGCCATCGCACTGCTCGGTGCAGAGCCCGCCGCTGCAGATGCCAATAGGGCAGTCGGCATTGGTTGTGCAGGCATCGTATGTCTCGCCGGAAGTGCTATTGCCGCAGGCGGCCGACACTTGCGCTTGAACCGGAGTGCCCGACTCCCAGAAAAAGGAGAGACAAGCGGCTACAGCAACAAGAACGAGGAGACAGCCGACGAGGACGCGGTCGAGGGAGGGCGCGGTCCGCATGGGGATTGCCTGCCACTCTATCAAGAAGGGAGCCACCTGCGCTATCCTCCGCGCATGCCCGCTCAATCTCTCGACCAGATCGTTTCGCTCTGTAAGCGCCGTGGTTTCATCTTCCCAGGATCAGACATTTATGGAGGATTAGCCAATACCTGGGATTACGGCCCGCTTGGTATTGAGCTTAAAAACCGCGTCCAGCGCCTGTGGTGGAACCGCTTTGTGCGTCAGCGCCGCGATATGGTGGGACTCGAGAGCGGCATCCTCATGAACCCCAAGGTGTGGGAAGCCAGCGGCCACGTGGGCAACTTCGGCGACCCGCTGGTGGACTGCAAGGCCTGCAAACAGCGCTTCCGCGGCGACAAGCTAATTGAGGAGAAGCTGGGCGTGGAGGCGGCGGCCGTGCTGAAGCTGGACCAGGTGCAGCCGATGCTCATGGCCGAGAAGATCGCCTGCCCCAACTGCGGCAAACTCGATTGGACCGTAGCCAAGAAGTTCAGCCTGATGTTCAAGACGCAGCAGGGCGTCATCGAAGGCGAGGGCGCCGACATCTACCTGCGCCCCGAGACGGCCCAGGGCATGTTCGTCGACTTCAAGCACGTCAGCCAGGCCACCCGCAAGCGCCTGCCGTTCGGCATCGCGCAGGTGGGCACCGTCTTCCGCAACGAGATCACGCCGGGCAACTTCACCTTCCGCACCCGCGAGTTCCAGCAAATGGAGATCGAGTACTTCATCGAGCCCGGCACCGAGGGCCCCATCTTCGAGGATTGGAAGAACCAGATGTGGCAGTGGTGCCTCGACATCGGCCTGTCGCCCGAGCGCCTGCGCATCCGCGAGCACACCAAGGAGGAGCTCTCGCACTACAGCAGCCGCACGCTCGACATCGAGTACCAGTATCCGTGGGGCTGGGGCGAACTCTACGGCTTGGCCAACCGCTCCGATTTCGACCTGACGCAGCACCAGAACGCCTCGGGCCAGGACATGCAATACACCGATCCCGACGACCCGCAGAAGAAGTTTTTGCCCTACGTGGTGGAGCCCACCTTCGGCCTCACGCGCACCGTGTTGGCGCTGCTGCTCGAGGCCTACGACGAGGAGAAGCTGGCCGAGGACGACACGCGCACGGTGCTGCACCTGGCGCCAGCCCTCGCGCCGTTCGACGTCGCCATCCTGCCGCTCTCCAAGAAGGAGCACCTCCTCGCCAAGGCGGATGAGGTGTATAAAAAAATTATTCAAGAAACCGACCTGAGCGTCGACTTCGACGTGACGGGTTCGATCGGCAAGCGCTACCGCCGCCAGGACGAGGTGGGCACGCCCAAGTGTGTGACTGTCGACTTCGGTACGCTGGGCGAGGACGCGGAGCAGGGCCTTAAGGACACCGTCACCATCCGCGAGCGCGACAGCCAGACACAGGTGCGCGTGCCGCTCTCGGAACTGGTTGCCCACCTGAAGGCGCACTGACACACGACAAAAAAGCCCGGTACCGTGAGGTACCGGGCGGCGGGACGAGACCCGCCTAGGATCGATCAATCGTCTTGCGGACCATCCTCGGCCTGCTGGATCTGCTTCTGGACCGTCGCGTTGGCCAAGGCGTCGTTCCGGTCCTGGGTTGCCTCCTTGTACTTACCGAGCATGGTCAGCGGCCGCGAGCGGTAGTACTTCAACTGCGCGATGCGCTCGACCATCTTCTGGCCGTCGGGCGCGTCTACCAGGGCCTGGGCTTTCTCGATGGCCTCGGTGTAGTGGGTGGCGGCGCGATCCCAGTGATTTGTGCCGCGTAAGGCGTCGAAACGAGTCAATTCTTCGACCACCATGGCCTTCCTGACGTACAGCTCCGGCTCGTTAAAGTTGTTAAGCTGCTCACCGCCGATCCGGACCAGCTCGTTGTGCAGTGCCACTTCATCCATCTCCCGGCACTGCAGGCGATAGGCACGGTCCCAGTTGATCAGGACGCGAGCCTTCGGCGGCTGCATCTGCTCCGGGTTCTTCACGCCGTCGGGCTGATTCACATCGGGCTGGCCGGGGGGCCGCTTGGTGCAGCCGGGCAGGCAGGTCAACAAGGCAATCAGCAGGATACAGACGTTCTTCACGGCACACTCCTTAGTCGGGTTGAAAGGTCAGCCGGCGGATACCGGCTAAATCACTATAAAATTATTTATAAAAATGTCAATTTTACACATCAAAAGATTAAAAGGATGGCACTTGCACCATTCAAAGGCTTTCTGCATACTCTCCGGGCCACGCCGACTGATCGCTGCGGTCCTGCCCCTCCGGGGGATCCTCCGCACCAGGCGAAACGACGTCGACCGTGCCGACCCCAAGGATCCCAGCACTGGTTTCCGCCCCGCGTCCGGTTCGGACGCACTCCCCTATCTCTGTTATGGCTTTCCCTTCCGAGAAAGACCTTCTGGCCAACGCCGTCCACTTCGGCCACCCGCGCAACAAGTGGAACCCCAAGATCGCCCCGTACATCTACGGTGTGCATGAGGGCATCCACGTCTTCGATTTGACAAAGACCCACGCCAAGCTCAAAGAGCTGTGCGAGGCGCTCCGCGGCCTCCAGGCCGAGGGCAAGACGATCCTATTCGTCTCCACCAAGCAGCAGGGTATCCCGCTCATCGAGAAGCTGGGCGACTCGCTCCACCAGCCGGTCGTGACCAAGAAGTGGATCCCGGGCCTGCTCACCAACTGGCCGACCCTCAAGAAGCGCCTGCAGTACTACTTGGAGCTCCGCAGCTCCTTCCAGACCGGCGAGGTCACGAAGTACACCAAGAAGGAGCAGACGATGCTCCGCAAGAAACTCGCCAAGCTGGACGCCGGACTGTCCGGTGTGGCCGGCATGACGGGCCTGCCGAATGCCATCTTCGTCGTTGACGCCGTCCGCGATAACGTGGCCGTGCTGGAAGCCAATACCCTCGGCATTCCCGTCTACGGCATCTGCGACAGCAACGCTGACCCGGACCTGTTCACTGCATTCGTTCCGGCCAACGATGACGCCGTGAAGTCGCTCTACCTCCTGCTCACAACCATTGAATCCGCCATGCTCGAGGGCAGCTCGGCCAAGGCCGCGAAGCTTGAGGCCATGGCCAAGGCCTGACCCCGTCCCTCTTTCCCCTCCCCCACCCTCTTTATGCCGCCAATCACAGCCGCCGCCGTTCAATCTCTTCGCGCCCGCACGGGCGTGCCGATGCTCGCTTGCAAGGAAGCCCTCGAGGAAGCCAACGGCGACGAGGAAAAGGCCATTGAGATTCTGCGCAAGCGCGGAATCTCCCAGGCTGCCAAGAAGGCCAGCCGCGACCAGGCCGAGGGCCTCGTGTTCATGACCGAGAAGCCAGGCACCGTCGCTCTATTGCTCTTGAAGTGCGAGACCGACTTCGTTGCTCGCGCCGACACCTTCAAGAAGGTCGGCAGCGAACTGGTACAGACCCTGCTCGAAAAGGGCGAGGCTGCTGCCAAGGCTATGGCCGAGGAAAAGATTCCTGCCGCCGTGCAGGAGCTTGGTGAGAACATCTCGCTCGGCGACTGCCACCTAATCTCCGCTCCGGTGCTGGGCACCTACCTGCACAGCAACAGCAAGATTGCCGTGGTTATTGGCATGGAGGGCGGCACTGTAGAAGGTGCCCGCGACGCCGCCATGCACGCCACGGCCATGAGCCCGCTCTACATCAGCCCCGAAGAGGTGACGGAGGCGGACCTGGCCAAGGAGCGCGACATTTGGCGCGAGCAGCTCGCCAAAGAAGGCAAGCCCGAAGCCATGCTCGAGAAGATCATGGGCGGTAAGGAAAAGAAGTTCCGCGAGGAGAGCGCCCTGCTCACGCAGCCGTTCGTGAAGGATCCGAGCAAAACCGTCGGCCAGTACCTCACCGGCGCTAAGGTGGTGAAGTACGTCCGCCTGTCGGTCGGCTGATGCCTTTTGTCTCAAAGGAAAAGACCGGAGCAATCCGGTCTTTTTTTGTTTTGTGCTGGTGACAACCCACGGGTATCCACTTTCTTTGCGCCAAAGAA